>JAAZMX010000010.1 GCA_012798565.1 Candidatus Kuenenbacteria bacterium | reverse complement strand
TTTTTATTAAACTTGTCCCGAGTGGAGCGCAGTCGAGGGAACCCGACTAAATTAAAACCACTTAAAAAAATCTTAACAAAAAAATTAAAATTAATCAATAGTTTCCTCTATCTCCACTCCCTTACCTTTTGGCACTATCTCTATCCAAATTCGTCCTGGTTTCAAGGGCAGTTCCTCGCCCGCCTGATCATAAAAAATAGTCCGCCCCTCGGCGCTACCTTTGCGCCAGTGTCCTTCTATTTTTACGCCATCGCGCATGAGCCAAGATTCTCCCTCGCCAGTAGTCTCTAGGGCCAGTCGTCCTACTTCATCTAGGATTTTTTCCGCTGGTACAAATTGAATGATTACATTATCCGCCCTGATTGCTTGTTCGTTTAGCGCGTCATAATCCGCTTTTCCTTCTTGCCAGCGCTCATAGCTTCTGGTGCTGGTACTATAAATAAACTCCGCTCGGTAGCTGGTATTGCTGGAAAAATCAATAGTAATTTTTTCCGCCCGGTTCAGGCGGTAATTATTATTCAGCTCTTCACCAAACCGCCATGTCCGATAGCTAGGTGTTAATTCTTTTAATTTCCACTCCTCTGTTGCCTTTCTCAAATTTTTGCTGGAAGTAAAAAGGTTGTGCGGTGCGCTCCGCGAATAAACCCGCCAAAAATATTCCGGTCCCCACCAGGCGATTTCTTCCAGGTTATTTATCGCCAATTTTTCAATCTGATTCAGGGCTTCGGCTGATCCGCCGGCGTGCGCCAGAAGCGCGTTGTATTCTTTGACAATCAGCAAAAAATACGGCCGAACCGAGCGCACTGGCCCGATTTTTTCCGCGCTATTTTCTTCGGCCTGGCCCGGCGTGTAGAGTGCCAAAAATCTGGTTGCTCCGCCCTCTACCAGAAATTCATAAACCACGTCCGCCTTGGATAAACCGTATAATGGCCGCGCGTCCGGATGATTATCGATTGCCACCGCTACCGGCCACAAGTTTTCTTCATTTATGACCGTTTTTTCGCCATTGATAAATTTTGTCCCGGGCAGGGGAATATTATCTGTCAAATTATTGCCAATCTTCTCCATCGCTGGTTGATAAACCAATCCAAATACCAAACTATAGGTCAAAAGACCGGCCAGGGCCACAAAAATACCAACTAAGATTATTAGCTGGTATTTGGCTATGTGATTAAGTAAGCGATTATTAAACATTCTTCTCGTTTGATTATTCTTTGGTTGTTTCCGTTGTTTCTTCTGCTTCCTTGGCCTTTGCTTCTTTCTCAGTCAAAGGTGCTGGTGCTTCCGCTTCTGGCGCGGTTGTTTCTATCTTTTCTTCTATGATCGCCTGGAGACTAGCTACTGGCAATTCCGGATCGGAAACCAATTGTAGCCCCTGGGGTAATTTGATATCTTTGGCGTAAATGACCTCGCCGATATTTTTCAAAACCGACAAATCCACTTCGATTTCCTTGACCAAATCTTTTGGCAGACATTCCACTTCTAATTTGTCCACGCTCTCGGAAATTTCCCCGCCCGTTATTTTCATTACTTCTTCGGCCCCGATAAACCTTAGCTCCACGTCTACCTTGGTTTTCTTGCTCATATCCAATTGATAAAAATCCACGTGGATAAATTTACCGCTGACCGGATCTTTTTGCAGATCATGAATCAAAACCTTGATCGGGCTGCCCTCGCCCACGGTCAAGTCAACCAGAGTTGACTCGCCGGCTTCCTGGAGTGATTTTTCAAATTCTCGGCTGTCAATCAAGATATTTTGATTTTCTACCTTGGGTCCGTAAACTACGGCCGGTATTTTTTTTAGTTCCTCGGAAATTTTTTTGCCTGCCTCCCTGATTTCCGCTTTGAGATTGATTGCTGTCATAAATTCTAGAAATGCTTACTTGATAATATTTAATTAAAAATATGTTCCGCAAAATCAATGCGCCAAAAACTGGTAGAGCCACAAGACTTCGTCTGGCTCCACCGGCTCGCCGTCTTTGAGCCTAAGAGCATCATTATAGTCGAGATCGGTTGCCAGCCCAAGCAGGGTTATCCCCAGCATGTCTTTGTATAAAAGAGATAAAATTGCCCCGCGACACGCCGGACAGCTGCTGTGAGCGAGTATGGTTTCACCCGCCTCCTCGATTACTTTGAGATCCCGGGGGGTATAATCTTTATTGCACAGCGGACAGAAAACCACCGCTTCCTTTTTGATTTTGTTTAAAATTAAGGACATATTTTTATTTTAAAGTAAAGTTAGTATAGTAAAAAAAACATATACTGTCAAACACCCCTTTGTTGGGTGGAACTTAGCAATTACTGGTGAAACAACTGGTAAAATAACACCTAAATTATCCTCTGGCGCCTGACCACGCTCTCGATAACCCCGATCATGGAGAGTGAAATAATCAAAAAAGATCCGCCGTAGCTGACAAAAGGCAGGGGCAAACCGGTAACCGGCAGTATTCCTATGTTCATTCCGATATTGATCGCGGTTTGCACGAAGAATGCCACCAGAAAACCAAAAACCAAATAAGCACTCAGATTATCCCTGGCTTTATTGATAATATTGAGCATCCGGAAAAATAGCCAGATAAAAATTATCAGAATAACCGTTCCGCCCAAAAAACCCAAGGCCTCGCAGATTGTGGCAAAGATAAAATCCGTTGCCGTCTCTGGCAAAAAGCGCAACTGACTTTGTGGCCCGACTCCGAGACCGCGACCCAGGAATTGTCCCGAGCCAACGGCGATGATTGACTGTCGGACATTGTAACCACGGCCGAGTGGGTCGCGCGCCGGATCAAGAAAGACCAAAATTCTATTTTTTTGATAATCTACCAAAACATAATTCCAAATCATTGTGGCCACCACTATTACTATTAACATTAAAAAAATAATTTGTTTTGGTTTTAAGCTCAAAAAAATAAAATAAGCCCCGCCGATAGAGAGGAGTATAGCGGCTGAACCAAAATCCGGCTGCAGCATCGTCAGCCCAACCGGTATCAAAGTTAGGATAACCGACAGAAAGATTGCGCCGCCGGTTTTTTCCCGGCCGCGCCGCCGGCTGTAAAAAGAAGCCAGTGCGATGATCAAAGACAGCTTGGCCAACTCGACTGGCTGAAAACTGAAACCCAATATGGAAAACCAGCCAGTCGTACCTCTGATTGTTTTGCCCCAAACCAAAACTGCCGCCAGAAGCAAAATAGTCAAAACATAGAGCGCCAGACTATGGCTGGCCAACCGGCGATAATCAAAAAAGGCTAGCGCCAAAAGGGACACCATGCCTATTGAAAAAGAAATTAGTTGTTTATTTAAAACAGTCCAATCAGGATTTTCCACGTTCAGGTTGGCCGTGTACAAAGTGGCCAAGCCCAAAAAAACCAGTAACAAAACCGGAACTAAAAGTAGCCAGTCTATTTCTTTGATGAATCGCAGGTATTTGCCCAATGACATATCTGCTCTTTCGGTTTAATTTTTATATTTGCGCAATGGCGTAAATTTCTAGGTTTTAAAAAATTCTAGACCCCAGCTTCAGTCTAGAATTATTATTCTTGTTTGTAAATATGGTCTATCTACCCATCTCTAATCCGGCCGGATCACCAACCCCGCCTTCGGTTGGCATGATTGCTCTCGCGTCGAACCAGTTAACTTCTGGATAAACTCCTACCCGCGCCACTGTTCTATAAATTGGTTCTGAATAACTCACCTCTATCTGACGTTCTTCTCTGGATTTGAATTTATTGATAGTCAGATAATTAACAGCGATTGGGTTGTCTTCTTGGTCAAAGAGCAAAACCGTCAGCCCTACCTCCCAAAAATTATAAGGAGTATAATTGTTGAGATTGAATTTGGCCACGCCGGAAATCACATCAGCATTGGCCGGCGTAAATTGTGCTTGGCTCACCTTCAGGTTATCCTTGTAACTTATCAGGGTATAGTCACGAATTCGTTTCCATTTGAGACTGATGATTTTTAGATTAGCATTATTGCCGATGGGCGCGTTGAAATAGGCGAGATATCTCTCTGTCTGCGGTGGAATAACCGCTTTCATTGTTTCTAAATCTTGCCCGTTGACATTAAAGGTATAATTCAGTTCTTCTACCGCCCAGTCGCTATTGTCATTGCTAATCAAAACTAATAGATTATTTTTTTCCGCTCCGGCTGATAAAATAATCGGGTCATCAAAAGTCAAATTTCTTGGCGCGTTATTTATGAGGGCGCTATTATTGACCAAATTTCTGGGCAATTCAAATAGATATACCTCATCGTTTAAAAGTCCGGCCCGGTAATTTACAAAAATCATCCCCCAGAGAATCACCACGGTTAAATCAACAAAAAACAGAGCAAAGACCGCTGCCTTTTTGATCAGAGCCCGATTCTCTGCGTACCAATATGCCAAAGAAATCTTCCACTCAGGTACTTCCTCGGTTATAGTGGTTTGAATTGGTTGATTTTTGTTTGCCATATTCTTATTATCATCATAGCATATTTATTTTTCTTTGGTAATATAAAAAAAACAGCCGCGTGAAATTCAACGTGGCTGTTTAGATTAAATCCAATAGTTCAAGCCGCTTGTAATTTGTTTGGCCGGAACCATTGTCCATTTGACTCACACCCAGGCGGTGGTTCGTCCAAATCGACCGCGACCAGAGTATTGTCAAAGGTTCGCACGTGGCCGTGCCACCCATAAAAACAGTCACCTTTTTCTATCACCATGACTCGCTGGTCTACGGTGAAACCGAATTTAGTCTCACCGGCTTGACCACGTTTTGGGGGTGAACAAGGTCCGCAAGGCATAGGCACCTCCTCTGTTTAATGCCATATCTTACATTATAGGTTTTTATTTTCAGATTTCCAATCACTTTAAATCTATTATCCTCGCTTGTCAACTACATCTTCTCCGGCGTTTCAATTCCGAGCAATCTCAACCCGGTCTTCATCACTTGCGCCACGGCTCGGATCAATTCCAATCTGGCCTGCCTGACAGCATCTTCGGCCGCGAGCACTGGAGTTTGTTCATAAAAAGAATGAAAATCCGCCGCCAGCTCATTCAGGTAAAGAGCTACAATGTTGGGCTTGTATTCGTTCGCTGCCGCCTCTACCATCTCGGGGAACTTCAGGATATTCTTGATTAACTTCAACTCCGTTGGTTCTACCAGCAACCCATAATTTATTTTTGTGCTTTTTGTGCTTTTGCGTTTCCGTGTTTTCTTGAAAATGCTCTGTATCCGCACATAGGTATATTGCAGATAAGGCGCCGAGCCGGATTCAAAATTAAGCATCTTATCCCAGTCAAAGACGATATCTGTCAGACGGTTTTGCGACAGGTCATTAAATTTTATCGCTCCGAGCGCGATCGCGCCAGCAATCGTTTCCAATTCCGCCGGCTTCAGCCCCTTGTTCTTCTCTTGGATTCTGGCCTTGGCCTTTTCTATCCCTTCCCTGATGACCTCAATCAAATCTGCCACTTCGCCATCTCTGGTGGACATTTTCTTGCCGCTCTTGCCGAGGATCAAACCGAACTTCACATGCGTCATTTCCATCTGGCCACGATAGCCCAAAAGTTCGCTCGCCTTGAAAAGTTGTTCGAAATGCAGTGCTTGCTGATTGGCCACTACATAGATATTTTTTACCGGCCGATAGTGTTTTTCCCGATATTGAATAGTCGCCAGATCAGAGGTGCCATACAGATATGCTCCATCGCTTTTTTGAATCATCAAAGGCGGCAGGCTATATTTGGTCAGATCAATAATGATCGCTCCTTCACTCTTGGTGGCTACTTTTTTAGTGAGCGCGTCCGCCACAACACTCTCCAACATTTTATTATAAAAACTCTCGCCATGCCAGGCTTCAAACTTCACTCCAAGCAAACCATAGACTTTTTTAAATTCCGCCAAGCTGACTTTATAAAACAATTGCCACAACTGGTAATTAAATTTCTCTTTATCCTGCAGTTTTTTCAATTCTTTACGCGCTTCTTCTTCCATCCCCGGCTTATCCTTAGCCTCCTTGTGCCAATCCAGATACAACTTTTCCATCTCTTCCACCGTGATGTTTTTTTTAATCTTTTCACCGTAGATTTTTTTGTACTCGCAAATCAGCTTGCCAAACTGCGTGCCCCAGTCGCCGAGATGATTGTCGCCGATGACTTTATATCCCAGAAACTTATGAATGTTATAAAGCGCCGCGCCAATGACTGTAGAGCGCAGGTGTCCGACATGCATTTTTTTGGCGATATTCGGGGCCGAATAATCAATCACCACAGTTTTGCCGCGCCCTTCTTTGCTGCCCCCATAGTTTTTATTTTCTTTCCCTATTTCCGCCACTTGTCCAGCTGCCCATTTTTGATTCAAATAAAAATTAATAAAGCCTGGTTTCACTGCCTCAACCTTACCCCACATTTTTTTATTAGCCAATTGTTTGGCCAACTCGCTGGCAACATCCAGAGTATTTTTTTTGAGCTTCTGACCCAAAAGCATTGCCACGTTGGTTGAGTAATCGCCAAGATCTGCTTGCGGCGGATAATCAACTTTAAAATCAAAACCCAAAAGGCCATATTGGCCTGCTACGATTTGATTTATTTGCTTTTTTAGGGTATCTTTGATGGTCATAGCTTCAATTTTAATCTGAATTTATTATATCTTAAAGTTTGGTATAATAAAAGGGGATTCATTTAAACATTCAAACATTCAAACATTTAAGCATAATATGTCTTCTTTTACAGATCAATTAAAATGCAAGATGGATAATTATGCCCATCTAGTCTTTAAAATATGCAAAGGGTTTCCTAAAGATGAGTTGTATAATACCACTTCGCAACTCAAAAGAGCATCACTCTCTGTTGTCTTGAATTTTATAGAAGGTTTCGCCCGCCAGAAGATTGCAGTTAAAAGAAATTTTTGGGAGATATCTTACGGCTCGCTCAAAGAATCCAAATATCTTTTATATTTTTCTTTTAAAGAGGGATTTTTATCGGAAACCGATTATCAATTAGCTGCGAATATAGCTGAGGAAATCGGTGCCATGCTTTGGCGTTGTTTAACCCCGTTAAAAGATAGAGATGAATAGTCTTTGTGTTTAAATGTTTATATGTTTAAATGCTAGTATGAGTATCGCTGAAAACAAAAAAGCTTATTTTGATTATCATATCCTGGAAATTTTCGAGGCTGGTTTGGTTTTGTCTGGCCCAGAAGTCAAATCAATCAAAAAAGGCGAGGTCAATCTCAAGGGCGCCTATATCAGTTTGTCCGGCACTACTGCCGCCTTTCTGGTCAAAGCCTATGTCGCGCCCTACAAACCAGCTGGAATTTATCAGAAAAATTACGACCCCTATCAGGATCGCCAACTGCTCCTGCGCAAAAAAGAATTGAAATATCTTTTTGGCAAATCGCAGGAACCCGGCCTCACTATTGTACCTTTGAAATTTTTTCTCAAGGGCGGCCTGATTAAATTAAGTATCGGCCTGGCCCGTGGTAAAAAGAAATTTGATAAACGCGAAAGCATCAAACAACGAGAATTTAATCGGCGCAAGCGAGGGTTGTTGCAGGAATAAATTTCAAGCACCAAATCCAAAATTCAAAATAAACTCCAATTTTCAAATTCCAAATTACAAAAGTTGAGTTAATCTGGTATTTTTTTATTGGGATTTGAGATTTATTTTGGATTTTGAATTTGAGATTTTGTGCTTAATCTTAGCTACTTGTTTTTACGTCCTTTTGGTGCTATAATGCCCTTGCCCAGAGCTCGCCTGATTTCCTTTTTCTATGTTCTACAACTTTTTCCTTTTGGCCACTCGTATCTTCCGAATTATTCGGATCTGCGGTGCACCGGGCGGATTTATATTAAGGACAAAATGATTTGATTATTTTGTTCCTGCTAGTATTCCATTCTGCTGACCTTAACAGTCAGGAGCGTACCGGTTACCCAATAGGAACTAGACAAAGGAACTGACGCTCTGGGCTTTTTAAATAATTTTTTCCCTAGTTTATCCTGACCCCGCACTGAGCTCTGCTGGGCCCTCAAGATAAATTGATAATTTTCTCGGGCTGTAGTAGTCGAGATGCCACGGTGTGACATCCGACGGTAGTACCCACGTCGCTCACGATCGGCGGGGCGCGGCGCGAGCATGGGGTGCTTGTAGCCGGGGTTTCCCCCTTCGGGGAATCACTCGTAGAGGGACAATTCCAATTTAATAATTTACGGGCTGTAGTATAACGGTAGTACGCGAGCATGGGGTGCTTGTAGCCGGGGTTCAATTCCCCGCAGCCCGAATGAGTTTATAGATGAGGGCGAGAGCAAGCCAACTGCTTGGGCTCGCAGGGAATTGAAGGACTTGAGCATATTTATCAAATTTTCATGTTAGCTCATGAACAAAGTTTTGGAAACAACAAAATTTGTGATTGAAAATTCAGACTTTGTAAAAATAAACCACGATAAGGTGGCGGAATTTTCAAAAAATTTTAATCCCGATAAGACCGATCATTGGCTAAACGCCGCACCTTTCAATTTTTCGCATTTTTCTGATGAGGATAAATTGCATTTTTTATTTGTTTTTAACGCACTGAGTTTTTCTTACTGGGGCGAGCCAAAATGGACAGTTGAATATAAAGACAAAAAACATGACGGCGCATGGGGAATGATTCTTGCTCTTGGGCGAGGAATTGAAGAAGGCGCGGCCCTCACAAATTTTGAATATTGTTCTAAAATTTCAAAAGAAGAATTTGCCCATATTTTGCGAGGGAATACAGAAATTCCACTCCTAGAAGAACGCTGGAAGATTTTGCGTGAAATTGGATTAAATATGACTGCTAAATTTGGTGGAAAAACAAAAAACCTTATTGCTGAAGCAAATGGCGACGCACAAAAACTTTTAGAACTTATTGTGCAAATTTTTTCATCTTTTTTGGACACGGCAATCTATAAAGAAAAGGAAATTTATTTTTACAAGCGAGCGCAATTGTTTGTTGCGGATATTTTTCAAATTTTCAACGGAAAAAATTTTGGCGCACTGGAAAATATGGATCAAATTACCGCTTGTGCCGATTACAAATTACCATTAATTCTGAGAAATTTAGGAGTTTTAGAATATGCTCCTGCGCTCGCTGAAAAAATTGACACTAAAACCGAGATTCAAAAAGGTTCGGCTGAAGAAACCGAAATCAGGGCGAGTACTATTTGGGCGGTTGAGTTTATTAAAGAAGAAGTAAAAAAGCGCAGTCCGCAAATTATGTCATTTCAAATAAATGACGACCTATGGCTTGCCACGCAAGGAAATAATAATGGCAAGCCGTATCATAGAACGAGAACAATATCATATTAAATTCCCCGCCCGCTTCGCCTTGCGGCGACGCGAGGCGAGCAGCCCGAATGAGTTTATAAATAAGGGCGAGAGCGAGCCAATCTATCGAAACTTTATTTTATGAAATACATTGTCAAAAAATTAGAACTCGCTTTGTTAAATCCAAAAATTAGAAAGTCTAAAAATAAATTGGCCGAGCTTCTAGCTGATGATTTTTTAGAATTCGCCCAAAGTGGCAAAATACATACCAAGCAGGATATTATTAATAAATTACCCCAAGCGCCAACGGAAAAATTTTCTCCCCATGATTATACAGAAAAACAGCTGTCTCCTGAACTCGTATTAGTGCGTTACACCGTTGATAGAAGGGTAATAAAAAGCGGACTGAAACGCCGCACCCTGTGCAGCTCTATTTGGCACAAACAAAAAGGCCAATGGCGGATGATATTTTTTCAAGGCACGCCAACGGCTAAAAAGCACTCATAATTTCTCAATATCTCAATATCTTAATTTCTAACCTATGGGTATCTGCGCCAAATGTCAAAGAAAAACTGAAGGCACTTATAGTCTCTGTTACGCCTGCATGGAAAAAGTTAAAAGAGAAAAATTCCAACGCTTTGGAGAGAAGCGCTGCCCCAAGTGTGGCACCAAGATTTCCAAAGATCGCCCGCTGTGTTGGAATTGTTTAAAGAAGTCTCGTGTTTGATTTTTGTTATTATTAAAATATTTTTTATGTACGACACCATCATCATCGGTGGCGGACCGGCCGGCGTCTCGGCCGGCGTTTATGCGGCCAGAAAAAAAATGAAAACCCTCTTTGTCACCGAAAATTTCGGCGGTCAGTCTACAGTTTCCACTGATATTGGCAACTGGATTGGCCATGTCTCCATCTCTGGTTTGGAATTGGCCAAAAGTCTTGAAGCGCACTTGAAGGCCCAAGAAGATATTGAGGTGCGCGAAGGGGAAGCTGCAAAACAAGTTACCAAGCTTGATGCCGGTTTTCAAGTCAAAACCACCAAAGGGGTTTATGAAACCAAAACCGTTATTGTTTGCGTCGGCGCCCGCCATCGCCAATTGAATGTCCCGGGCGAACAAGAATTTAGCAGCCGCGGCGTAGCTTATTGCTCGACCTGCGATGCCCCGCTTTTCCGTGGCCGGGCTATGGCCGTGATCGGTGGCGGTAATTCCGGTTTGGAAGCTGTCGCTGATCTCTTGCCCTATGCCAGCGAAATTCATCTTTTAAATTATACCGACAAAATCAAAGGCGATCCCACTACCCTGGAAAAAATTCAGGCCTCGGACAAATTCAAAGGCGTTATTTATAATGCCGAGACCCTAGAAATTATTGGTGACAAAACAGTTACCGGTCTGAAATACAAAGACCGCCAGAGCGGTGAAGAAAAAATTCTTCCGGTTCAAGGCGTCTTCGTGGAGATTGGCGCCGTGCCCAACTCCGAATTAGTCAAAGGTTTGGTAGAGTTAAATTCCTACGGCGAAATCGTTCTTGACCACCGCACCGCCGCTACTTCCGTGCCCGGTATTTTTGCCGCCGGCGATGTGACCGATGAGGCTTTCAAACAGAATAATATTTCCGCCGGCGACGGTGTCAAAGCGGCGCTCTCGGCTTATCAATATTTACAAGGGAAATAATTTTGTAGGGGCTGTTCAACGAACCGCCCTTTTGTCATGGGTGGTTTTCTCCAATCAGGTGGGCAAGCATGAACCGCCCTTTTATTTTTAATTTTAGTTTAGCGTTCGTGGTTTTTTATCCGCACTCAGTTCGTCCTCCCCGCACCGTTACGCTAAGCGGGGCAGGCTGGAGCGTGCCCGTCAGTCTAGCCGTTTGCTGGGAGTATTTACTTTTCTTTTGTAAAAGAAAAGCTAACAAAAGAAAACTAGCTCGCATGGAGTTCAAAGGAAAATCTCCGCCTCCGTTCACTTGAAAATTTGAGGGTACCCGGCTTCGCTCCCTCCAAATTTTCTAAGCCTCACTCCGGCTAGATTTTCTCTTTGTCGCTCCAGATGCTCGCAGGACGCTGACTCGGCAATAACCCCCTGATTTGCTTTTCTCTCAATTTCCTGTATACTTATCAGAAAATCCAAACAGAAATAACAAACTGGCACACAGAGGAGGTGATAAAGGTGCTGGAAAAAATTTTTAGTAAACTTTTACAACTAGATTTTGGAACACTGCTCTTACTGGCCTCCGTATTATCACTTGTGGTCGGTGGAGCAATCTTGTAGCTGATAAAATAAAGGAGGTTTGCGTGAAAAGCAATTCATGGACTCTATTGGGTCTGCTTCTGGCCGTCGCCTGGTTGGCTTTGGCGGTCTACGCGGGCCTCAACTGGGTCCCTTGAAGACCAAGCCCCGGGCTCACATTCGGGGCTTCTTTTATTTTCTTATATTTGTTAGAATAATTACAAGATATGTTAGCTAAATATACTCGCGCCATCACCATTATAATTTTACTAGCCTCGCTTCTCGCTGGTAATTTTTTTATTGCTGTCGAAAACACCGCTTCCAGCAGTATTCCCAGCCAGCCACTTCAGGATTATCTGGCTTACTTTTACAACCGCTACAGCCGCCATTTTGACCAAAATGGTTTCTTATTCCAAACACCGGATTATGATGTGGCCGAATTCAGCCCGCCCCAAACTGCCAGAGAGATTTTGAGCTTGGCCCTTTATTATAAATATCGGGCTCTCTCCGGTGAAGCCATTGCCAAAGACAAGATCCGCTCCGCCATTATTTCCGCGGAAAAAGAATTAGCTAGTCGGCCGTTTTTGACCCAGTCGTTTTCTGATGCCTTTGTTTCTATGGCTGAAGTGCAGTTGTTGGATCAGTTTCCGGAACTCTTGGAACCGTCCCAGCGGGACAAAATTTTCAATAATATCCTGGCGCGCGCCGAAGAGGGGATCAGGGCCGCAGATACTTCCAACCGCGCCGCGCTCTCCGCTGTTTATTGGCAGGTTGTCCTTCGTAATTTTCTCGAGAAAGAATTGATCGCCACCTCAGAATATGAGCGCCTTTCCGCCCTGATTTTGGACAAGATGAGAAAATTTGCCGCAGCTGATATTACAACTGACGGCTGGTATTTGGAAGGCAGCCCCAAAAAATTCAATCCGCACTATCACCTGATCAGCGCCTGCGCTTTTCTGGTCTATGGCGAGCTGACTGACAATTTGTATTTTATTCTTTTGGCTCAAGAGATGACCGGCAAGCTGCGCTTGGTTAGCTTCAAAAATGGCATGATTGAGGCGCGGATCGGAGACCGGCCCGTGGGCCTCGGCGCCCAATTTTATCTCGGCGCCGGGCTATTGAATTATTATTTCCATTATCCGGATTGGAGCGTTTATCTGAATTATGCCTCGGGCAATCGTTTCTTTTCGGACAAAAAATATCCTGACCGCCTGGAATATCACTCGACCATCTCCCTCTCCGCTCCGCGTTATCATGATGATAT
>JAAZMX010000009.1 GCA_012798565.1 Candidatus Kuenenbacteria bacterium | reverse complement strand
TGTTTATAGTTTGCTTATTAGCTCCTAATTGCCCCTTAAACAACTTTTTGTATAAGGTAAGGGTAAATCTACCATTTTAGCACCTTTAGAGGACTAAAAATTTTTACCCTATAATGTAAACAACGCTCGTGATTCTTACAAATAATCTTTTTAAATCTTTTTCTGGTATTAAAGGACAAAATTGTCCCCAAATCCATTTGTCTTTAGCTCTTCCAATTTTTCCAACAATATAATATCCAATTCTGTATTCAATCTCTCCCCTACTCCAACTTTTTTTATGAATAATTTTACCTTCAGTTTTTTCTTTTCTTAATCTTTCAATAATAAAAATTTTTTCTTTTAGATTGTGTTGCTTAATAAAAGTCCATGCTTCGCGGATAAAATAAAATCTACCACTGCGGCCAATATCTTTCATGCTAATTAATCTGCCTTTTTGTATTTTGAAATTTTTATTCTTCCTTTTTATAAATTGTTCGCAGGTTTCTGTCATATAATGAATTAATTATTTTATGTCTAATTCCTTGATAATTTTATTGTTTGTATAATTTTTTTTGAAATAAAAAGCCCTGCGCCTAACCTTAATAACGCCTCCCTTGCCATCTGGTGCCTCTATCTTATCTCGATTATTCTTCCCTTTTGTTTTTGGCTCAATATATACACCCATACTACATGATAACTTATCACCATCACCCTTAATGATGTAGTCTCTTATCTCTTCCCAGTCTTTTTTAAAAATTGCCTGCGTTTCGTTGTTAGGAACGTCAATAAACCAATCTAATATTTTATATTTATCTTGGCTTACATTTTTGCCATTAATTTTATCAACGCCATATACAACCCATAAAATAGTTTCTATCTTTTCTCTTATCTCAGCGTTTTCCCACTTTTCCTTGACCACCTTCATAAAATTAATCATTTTGATTTGTGTGGGCTCTTTTGCCCTCATTGTACTTAGCTGAATAGGCAAAACTTTTATTTCTATTTTTAAATCTTCAAGGTCAGCTTTTGGAGAACTATTGTTTGTTAATCCTAATAAATTTTCTACTATTAACCCGCTGGCGCCTTTCTTAAAGTGGGAGTGTTTATTGCCAGGAATTTTATTAAAAATATCGCCAATGGTTTTATTTTTATTAGCTTCAATAATGTCTATATATGGCTGTAATGCTTTTAATTTTTTACTAGACAACATAAATTTATTTTTTTATTAAGTCTTTATACCTTTTTATTGACAAATCAAGGTAATTTTTTTCCAAGTCTATCCCAATAAACTTTCTATCATTTAGGGCCGCGGCCAGACCAGTTGTAGACGATCCGGAAAACGGATCTAAAACGATATCTCCTTTCCCAGTACTCGCCAAAACAATGCGCACCAACAAATCAATGGGCTTCTGCGTTGGATGTTTGCCAAATTTTTTTTCATCTTTTTTGGGTGGATACATAGACCAGACCGCGCCGTCTGGCGGTTCTATCGCCCAGACACTACGCATTTGTAAATTTGGTTTTTTAATAAAATCTTCTGGCCAATTGCCCTCTTTCATTAGTTTGTAATTAAACTTGTGCTTACTTTTCTTATCTTTTCTTGCCCAAATTAAAGTCTCATGGCTAGCAGTAAAAAAACGACAACTCAAATTCGGAGAGGCATTCGGCTTAAACCACGTAATATCATTGAGAATATGATAACCGAGTGCTTGAATCGCATGGCCACATTGGTATATTGAATGGTAGGTGCCACTAACCCAAATTGTGCCGCCGGGTTTTAACACCCGCTGACAAGCTTTCAGCCATTCATAATGAAAATTATAATCTCCATTAAAGCCCCTGCTTTTGTCCCAATCTCCCTTATTAACACTGGCCATCCTGCCGGCGTGAACAGTAAACCCTCCATTAGAAAGATTATATGGTGGATCTGCGAAGATCATATCAATAGAGTTCTCTGGTAGCTGCTTTAATATTTCTAGACAATTATTTTTATATAAAACAAAATTATCCTTTGAAAAATAAGGTTTGTCTTGAATCTTATTTAAAATTTTCTTTTCCTGTGACATATTTATTTATTTTTGTCTACAGACTATAAATGACATTTTATATTAAAATTATCCCACTTTTTCCTTATTTTTGCAAATAATCAGCTATCAACCTACTCCGCCAACTTCTCATAAAAAGCCACCGTCAGATAATCGGTCCCTGTGGCCTTGGCGCACATATCCCCCGCCTCGCTTTTCACTTTTTGATAGCCATAAACCACTTCCATAAAATTATCCACATGAGCGCCAGCCAGAGCGATACAGGCCAGGAGCGATACGCCAACGGCCTCACCCAGCTTATGATAATTTTTTACTTCGTCTTCCTTCAGTTCATAAATCTTTTTGTGGGTCTTGACCCCGCCTAGCGTGCGCGTCAAAAATTGGCAATCCAGCTTGCCGGCCAATTCCCGGAGCCCATTTTTGGCATAATCCCAGGCCGAAAAAGGAATGCCCTCAACCGGCCCCGAGATCCAGGGATCCTCACCAAAAGCAGTATATTGTCCCCAGAGCTGATCAAAACTGGAGTTCTGATAATCTAAAGACAAAATGTACCCATCAACGATATCTTTGCAAATACTTATTGCTTCTTCCAGCGTATCATATCCGCCACGAGGACTACGGTAATCCCCGTCCATATAATGAAAATTGTCATCAATGAATATTTGGTATTTTTGTTTGTTTTCCATATATTTGATTTTAATTAATAAAAATAACTCTTCACCCGCTGGGGGAAAAGAGTTTTTAGCAATTAAAAAATCGACCTTTATCTTTCCCTCGCGGGCTAGATTTAGCACCTTCTTTGAGCAGTCTTCTCAAAGGGTTGCTGGCAGGATCTTCGGGCTAGTTCCCTACCCTGCGCTCTGGATAATAAATATTCAATTGTGATAAGTTTATCTTAGCAATAAAAAAGATAAATGTCAAGCAAAAAGCCCCGGGTGGGGGCTTTTGATATTTTAACGTATATTAAGCACATTTAATCGACAGCGGTCGAGCTCCTCGCTATCGGCAAAATCAACCATCTGCTCACAGACATTGGCATCTTTTTTGGCTGCTGCAAATGAAACGTAACAGCCGGCCCGATCCTTTGAGAGGTCGCAGATAGTGAGGTCATTTTTATAAATTGCCACTTTGCTATAGCACTCTGCTTGGTAATAATCATCATACGAATAACCAGGCAGTAAATCGCAAATTTTCAAGTCGTTATTTTTAATAGCCAATTGCGCGTGACATTTTACCAGGAGAAAACTACTGCCGGCCTGACAAATTTGCGGATCATTTTTTTTCAGGGCCAGTTGCTGATAGCAACGATCCTGATCGCCTTCAAAGTCCATTGACCGCTGACAGATAAAATTAAAAGGCATTACTTTAACGGCCAAAGAAGAAAATATTCGGGCAAAGGAGAAAAATAAGATTACCGACAAAACAACGATAAAGATAGCGCTAAATATTTTTTGATTATTGGGCAAAATCTTCATCTGAATGCGAACCAACACCTCAGCAATCAATTTACAAACAATAATGGTAATAGCCCAGGACAAAAAAGCAATTGGCGGAACCATGTACACGACTATATAGGACATAGAGAAAAAACTATCTTCCCGAATAAAAGCCAAGAGAATAACAAAAAAGGCCACCAAGCTGATGGTGTAAACGCGCGCCTCTTTGGAGGGAATAAATAATTTTCTGAATAGCGCCATAAATATAATTTATTTATCTGTTTTAATTATCCCACTTTCCGCTTATTTTGGCAAACAATGAGTCATTTTAACATTTAAACATTTGAACATCTAAACATTAAAACAATAAATTAAAAAAGTCCCGGGGTGGGGGCTTTGGCAAAATCAGAAATTTCTATTTCTTGAGTAGCATCAAAACCACCCCGATCATCTTGTCTTTGTCTTTGGGGTCGCTCTCGGCAATCAAGAGTGTCAAGGCGGTCAGGGCCGAGGGTGTCAATTTATCAGTATTTAATAAACCGTATTTTTTTAAAAACCAGACAAAGGCCAAAGCGCCGGAACG
>JAAZMX010000075.1 GCA_012798565.1 Candidatus Kuenenbacteria bacterium | reverse complement strand
CCAGGCCTACGGCTTCAAAAGGCAATTCCAAATTTTGGGCATAAAGCGGATAGCTGTAAAAAATTTTATAGTCCTTACCGTTGACAGTCAATTTACCTGAACCATTGGCAAAAAGTCTGACTCTGGCCACAGAAGTCTTGCGGCGGCCAAGGCCATAATAATAAGTGCCGGTTTTGCCAACTTCTTTCTTGGTTTCTTTCTCTTGTTTTTCGATTTTTGGGGTGGGCATAATTATTTGATAGTCAATCTCTTCATCATTCCCGGGCGCAATTTATTGTCGGGCAACATCTGATAAACGGCGCGACGTAAAACTTCAGACCAACCTTTGTCGGCAACAAGTGCTTTCAGCTTGGTCTTTTTTAAACCACCCGGACGGTTGGAGGCTTTATAATAAATTTTGGTATCGAGCTTATTACCAGTGACCTTAACTTGGTCAACATTAGTTACGACGACCGAACCACCCAAATCAAGGTTATTCGCAAAATCAGCCCGGTCTTTGCCACGCAAAATAATGGCGATTTGACTAGCCAAGCGGCCGAGAGATTGACCGGTGGCATCGAGGGTATGCTCTTTTCTAGAAATTTCTTTGGTCATAAAATTAGACAAATTCAATAATCGCCATTTTGGCAGCATCGCCACGGCGTGGTTCTAATTTGACAATGCGCAGATAACCGCCTTTTCTTTCCTGATATCTCGGACCGACGACTTCCAAGAGTTTCTTGACAACCTTTTCCTTGCCCAATGATTTTATTAATAAACGACGGTTGGCCAGGGTATTGACCTTGGCACGGGTGATTATTTTTTCTACGCCAGGCTTGAGCGCCTTGGCTTTGGGCAGAGTTGTTTTGATTTTTTCGTGAACAATCAAGGAACAAGCCAAACTCTTCAGTAAAGCTTTTCTGGAACCCAGATCACGGCTCAGTTTATGTTGTTTCTTTTGATGACGCATAAATTGTCAGAATTTAACAATAGTTAACAATGATTATTTATTTTCTTTTTTGGGGCGACCGCGTTTCTTTTTGGCCTTGTCTTCTTCGCTAGGCTCTTCTTCGGAGCCACCAATCTCTGCAATTTCTACTTCTTCTCTTTTTGCCTCTCTGGCTGGCTCTTCCGGGGCATGCTTGCCGTGTGAATCTTCCGGGGCCAGAGAACTAAATTGTTCTTTTAAGATGTTGACGGCCAGCTGAAAAGCATCAAGGCAGGTAATCGTACCGTTTGTTTCTAGCGTTAAAATCAATTTATCCCAGTTGGTCATCTCACCAACGCGAACATTTTCAGTGCGGAAATTGACATGATTAATTGGGGTATAAATGGCGTCTACCGCGATATGGCCAATGTCCAGAACACCAGCCGGACGATTTTCCGTAGGTACATAGCCCATGCCTTTGGCCACAACGCACTCTATTTCCAGGCTAGCGGCTTTGTCGGTCAAGGTAGCTAAGTGTAAATTTTTGTTGGCAATGACGACCTGAGACGGACAAGCGAAGTCCCCAGCAGTCACCTTGCCTTCACTAGTTTTTTTAAGAATAATCTTTAAAGGTTCCTCCGGGGTGCCATCTTCGCCTTCAATTTTTAAATCAACTTGTTTGATATTCAAGATAATGTCGACGATATCCTCTTTAACATAAGGCAAAGAAGAGAATTCATGATCAACGCCCTTGATTTTAACTGAGGTAATGGCAGCACCAGGAATAGAAGACAAGAGTACGCGGCGCAAAGCATTACCCATAGTCAAACCATAGCCAGGATAGAGCGGTTCAATGACAAAGTCACCGCGATAGTCGGTTTCTTTATTAAATTCCACACTGCTGGGCGTTGGGATGAGTTGCATAAAATAAAGATAAAATTATAAATTAACGAGAATAAAATTCGACAGTAAGGGTGGCATCAGCCAGCAAGTTCAATTCCTCAGCGGAAGGGGTGTCAATTATAACCGCTTCAGATTTGGTTGCGTCAAAGGACAGCCAAGAAGGCAGATCCTTGCCAGCGCTTTCTTTGAGCGAGCGGCTAAGAAGGCCATTGCCTTTACTCTTTTCCCGAAGAGTAATGACATCGCGCAGTTTAGTTTCATAGGAAGGGATATTGACTTTGGCGCCATTGACTAAAAAATGGCCGTGGGAAACCAATTGTCTGGCTTGATCACGGGAAGTGGCCAAGCCTAAACGGTAAATAACATTATCAAAACGACGCTCCAAAGAAAGCAATAAATTGGTGCTGGCGTCGCCTTTGGTCTGGCTGGCTTTAACAAATAAATTATGGAATTGTTTTTCGCGCAAGCGGTACATTTTTTTGACTTTCTGTTTGGCAGTCAGCTGACGACCATATTCGCTGCCTTTTCTGGTATAACCCTTGGGGCCATGTTGACCCGGCGGATAATTGCGTCTGACAATACCGCTCTTGGCGCTCAGGTCGCGTTCACCTTTGAGAAAAAGTTTCTCGCCGATGCGGCGACTTTGTCTGTCTTTTGGTCCGATATCTCTACCCATAAGTATTAAGTAAACTTACTTTTTTAATTTATCCTGAACGAAGTGAAGCCTGCCTGTCGGCGAGGCAGGGATCCCATAGTTAACTATCTATAGTGGGACTCTTCGCTACACTCAGAGTAAACTTATTAAAACTATCCTTATTATTAAAAATAAAATTATCTTTAAACCCTCCGCGGCTTTTTGGCGCGACAACCATTGTGCGGTACTGGCGTTACATCTTTAATGCTGGCAATTTGCAAACCATTGGCGGCCAGAGCGCGTACGGCACCTTCCCTGGCTGGCCCAACACCTTTGACAAAAACATCAACTTCTTTCAAGCCCGTGTCTTTGGACTTTTCTATCACCTCTTTGACAACCACGCCAGCGGCATAAGGAGTCGCTTTTTTGGCACTCTTAAAACCGCACTTGCCGGCTGATGACCAGCTGATCACGTTGCCACTCTGATCAGTTAAGGTAACTATCGTATTATTGTAAGTAGACTGAATATGCGCTTGACCTTTGCCCTTTAAAAGGTGGGCGACTGTTTTTTTCTTGCGATTTTTCTTGGCCGGCGCTTTGGCTTCAGCGGCTAGGGTGGTAGTATTTTCCATAAATAATGATAATTAAAAAGATTTAGGTCTTTTGAGCGGCTGGTTTTTTGCCGGAACCGGCGGTTTTTCTGACGTTACCGCGCACGGTACGCGAATTAGTCTTGGTGCGCTGGCCTCTGACCGGCAGGCGCTTGGAGTGTCTTGAGCCGCGATAAGAGTTGATTTCTTTCAGCCGCTTAATATTGGCTAAAATATCGCGCTTTAATTCGCCTTCAGTCCTGATTTCTGATTCAATAATTTTTCTCAATTGATTGACTTCCGCTTCGGCCAAATCTTTACATTTCATATCTGGTTTCAAACCGAGTCGCTGGATAATCTTATTGGCAGTCGTACGGCCAATGCCAAAAATATAGGTCAGGCCTATTTCCAGTCTTTTTTCATTGGGTAAATTAACACCGGCTAGTCTAGCCATAAATTAAAAATAAAAGATAATTAACTATCCCTGTCTTTGTTTGTGCTTGGGATTTTTGCAAATAACGCGCACTCTTTTTTTGCGTCTGATAATTTGGCAATCGCGACAAATTTTTTTAACAGAAGCCCGGACTTTCATAAATATTTTTTAATAACGGTAAACGATACGGCCCTTACCTAGGTCATAGGGAGAAACTTCTACCTTTACCTTGTCGCCAGTCAAAAGCATGATGTTGTTGATGCGCATCTTGCCGGAAAGATGGCCGAGAATTTCCTGGCCATTGTCCAATTTGATCCGGAAACTAGCAGCCGGTAAAAGCTCTATTACTTCGCCCTCCATCTCAATAAAGCCTTTGCGGTTGACGCTTGACTGGCCAGAGGCGACCGGTTGGTTATTTGTTTCGTTGTCTAACATCAAAAGTTATTTTGATTAAAATTAATTTTTGGCCTTTTATAAAGCTACTGAATAAAACAAAATTAGGTAGCTCCCGCTACGCTAAAGCATTCAACAACTAAATTAGTTTGAGCAAAAGCTAATGTTAATAAAATGCCCTAAATTAAGGATTTTTAAGATACGTATTTATTATACTGGTTTTTTAAAATATGTCAACTGCCCGGGTAACCCAAAGACTAAGGTACTGAAAAATTAAGAAATAAAGGGAATTAGCGGCAATTTATTTGACTAATTGGAGGTTTTTTCGATAAAACTCGCGGTAAGCATCAAAGCTATCCACCGAAAGGGAGAAGGATTAAAAATAACAATTTTAGAACACAGTTTCAGAGTCGAGCGACCAGAGGTAAGATTTCTTGTGCTAATTTGACGCAAGGCCCGATTGGCCTGGGCGCGCAAAGTTTTAATAATTAAGGCGGGTCACAGGCGGTTAAGTTTTAGAACGACAATTTCCGGACGGGCGGAGGTGCGGACTGGCGGTCCCCAAGAACCAACCCCGGAGGTGACATATAAGGCGAGATCTCCCAACCGATAAAAACCATAATCGAAACCATGGTATAGCAAATTCGTAATAAGATTGAAAGGGAAAAGCTGGCTACGATGAGTATGGCCGGCAAGCATCAAGTCAATACCGCTTGCTTGGAGCCGAGCAATATCGACCGGTTCGTGATATAGAAGGACAGTTGGCTGATGCGTGGAAAATCCCGGCACGGTGGTTAATGGTTCTAGAAGTTTGGCTCGGCTTCCTTCATTCAAATATTCCAGGCCGACAAGATTCAATCCGTTCAAACTCACCAGTTCGTTGGACAAAGTTTTAATCGGGGTGTCAGTCAAAAGTTTTTGAACAGTGGATAATCCGAGAAATTTTTCATGATTACCATTAACAAAATAAATGCCAAATGGGGCACGCAGGTTTTTTAATTCAGCGGTGGATTTTTCCAATTGCCCGCGGGTACCATCATAAAGATCGCCGGTGATTAAAATTAAATCCGGGTTTTGCTGATTGACTAAAGAAACGATGGAGCGCGCGAATTTTTGACCGTGAATATAACCCAAATGCAGGTCGGAAATTTGTACCACTGTTCTATCTTGCCAGGCTGGCGGCAAGTCGGCCAGACCAATATTCAGCTTTTTAACCGCCGGATGAAAAGCGTTAAACGTCCCAGCAATAGTTATCATAAGACCAAGAGCCACAAACGCGTGGCCCAAAAGCGGCAAGGGCAACGAAAAGGAAAATGTCTTTGATAAACCATAAGCAAACCAAGCGAGCGCGAAAGAAAAAAATAGGTTGGCCGCCAGACCGAGCCAAAATGAGGAAATCGCATAAACTGAGCGCAGGGTGAAATGATCATAACGCGTGGCCAAAATCGAGGTGGTAATGAAGGTAATCGGCAAAATGATTAGTAATATCTTGGCAATATTTTTTAATGTTTCATCTGCGGGAAGAGAAAATTTTAACCAAGAGCGATAAATAAAAAAATGGCTGGCAAAAATCACAGCACAAAAAATAAAAATAAACAGGATGACAAAAATAGGTTTCATGATGAATAAAAACGGGCAAGGATTGTATCTTGCCCGGCAAACTAAATTTTAAGAAGGCGGCCCAGGGCTTCGGAAAACGGTTCAGCTTCGGCTTCCAAATCCTCTTCTAGATACTGGCGCAGGAAAGAACGAATATTGACGGGGTTTTCACCCTGTATGGGAATAACCAAAATCGGTCGGGTAGAAGATTTAAAAACAAAAAATATTTTTTTGGTAATCGCCGGATCATAGACCAGCCAGAAATTTTTGATTTCATTGTAAAGATACTTTTTGGCACCAAGCGTGAGACCTTCATGATCAATAGTGAACTGCAGCTCACGCGCTTCACTGTGGTGGTTGATAAACATTACCATAGCCACCATGACAATAATCAGGGCAAACAGCCAATTGCCGCTAAACAAGGCATAGGCCAAAAGAGCAACGCCAATGATGATGGCTATAATATACCAGCGCCGGCCGCGATCGTATTTTTCAAGTTCGGGAAAAGACCAGGAGATGGGCTCCATGGAGTTAATTGTTTCTTGATCCATAGGTTTAAAGATTAATTGTCAATAAGATAATTTTAACACAAAAGAGCCAAAAGCACCAACTAGGCTTTGACTTTTTGGATAAGATTCAATATAGTATAAAGTATAATGTATGGGGTAATTAAGTAGAATAAAATAATTTTGATTTTTTAACATGGAGAGGTGGCTGAGTGGCCGAAAGCGGCAGGTTGCTAACCTGTTATAGGAGTTTAAATCCCTATCGAGGGTTCGAATCCCTCCCTCTCCGCCAATTTTCACTTTTTGTGAAATCGTAAGGAATTGCCTCGGCGCAAAGCGCCTCGGCATGGTATTTTCCCGCTATTTTGAAGGCATTTTTGAAATCCAAAACCAAAGTGCGGTCGGCAATGCGGAAGTTCCTGTACGAAAGCACAGAGAAAACGATGTTTTCAGAACCAATCTTTTTTCTTTCGCCTTTGGCGAAAGGTTGAGCGTATTTTTCTTTGATTGCCCAAAAGCTAATCTCAAAACAATATGGACAACATAAATTTTCAAACCAAAAAGTTTTTTCTCTATGTCCGCAAATCCACGGACGAACCCGAAAGGCAGGTTTTGAGTATTGAAGCGCAAATGTTTGAATTACGAGAATATGCTAAAAAAGAAAACCTAAATATCGTCCGTGAATTTGTGGAAAGCAAAACTGCCAAAGAGCCGGGCAGAGAAATTTTTAACGAAATGGTTGAGTGCATAGAGAAAAACGAAGCCGAGGGAATTTTAGCGTGGCACCCCGATAGATTGGCTCGTAATTCCATAGACGGCGGACGGATAATTTACTTGGTAGATACTGGCAAAATATCCGCGCTAAAATTCCCGACTTTTTGGTTTGATCCGACACCGCAGGGAAAATTTATGTTGTCCATTGCTTTTGGGCAATCAAAATATTATGTGGATAATCTTTCGGAAAATATAAAGAGGGGTATTCGCCAGAAATTGCGAAATGGAATATGGCCCGCTTGGGCGCCACT
>JAAZMX010000074.1 GCA_012798565.1 Candidatus Kuenenbacteria bacterium | reverse complement strand
TTGTTTATAGTTTGCTTATTAGCTCCTAATTGCCCCTTAAACAACTTTTTGTATAAGGTAAGGGTAAATCTACCATTTTAGCACCTTTAGAGGACTAAAAATTTTTACCCTATAATGTAAACAACGCTCGTGATTCTTACAGTTTAGATGATAATATGGACCTATTCGACTCCAATCTCCAAAAACATATTCAATCTTCGGCCCCGCTGGCAGATAGAATGCGCCCAGTCAATCTGGACGAGTTTTTGGGTCAGGAACACATTGTTGGTCCAGGTACGCTACTCCGTCGCGCCATTGAGGCCGATGACCTGCCCTCCATGATTTTTTGGGGTCCGCCTGGCAGCGGCAAGACCACCTTGGCTACGGTGATTGCCAAAATCACCAATTCAACCTTCGTGGAACTCTCCGGCGTTACCTCGGGCGTCAAAGATTTGCGTGAGGTTGTTGACGCGGCCAAAGAGCGGCGCAAATATCACAACCAACGCACCATTCTTTTTGTTGATGAAATCCATCGCTGGACCAAGGCCCAACAAGATAGTCTTTTGCCACAGGTGGAAAAGGGGATTATCACTCTCATTGGCGCCACCACCGAAAACCCCTCTTTTGAAGTTATCTCTCCTTTGATTTCTCGTTCCCGAGTTTATGTTCTAAAGCCCTTATCAGCGAGCAACCTCGGTGCCGTTATTGACCGCGCTCTTATGGACAAAAATCGCGGCCTAGGTAATTATCAGGCAAAATTAGAAGCTGTGGCCAAAGATTTTCTTATCCGTATCTCCAATGGTGACGCCCGGGTTATTTTAAACGCGCTGGAGATTGCCGTTAAAAACACTCTTCCTGACAAATCAGGCCATCGTCTCGTTGATAAGAAATTGATCGCTGATGCTCTCCAGCACAAAGCTCTGCTATACGACAAAGGGGGAGAAGAACATTACAATATCATTTCCGCCTTACACAAATCGATGCGTGGGGGCGACCCCGATGCCGCTCTTTATTGGCTGGCGCGGATGCTCGAGGCAGGGGAGGATCCGCTTTACATTGCTCGTCGCTTGGTCCGTTTTGCTTCCGAGGATGTCGGCTTGGCTGACAATTTCGCCGTGGTTTTGGCCAATAACATTTTTGATGTTTGCCACAAGCTTGGCATGCCGGAATGCGCGGTTCATTTGGCGCAACTAGTTATTTATTTATCCGAAGCCAAAAAAAATATTGATGCTTATCTGGCTTATGGCGAAGTCGTCAAAGATGTTCAAGAATTTGGGCAATTGCCCGTGCCACTCCATCTCAGGAATGCCCCGACCGGCCTGATGAAAGAGTTGGGCTATGGTAAAAATTATAAATACACCCCGCTCGTTGATTCTTCTGGCCAGGAGTATTTGCCAAAGGAATTGAAGGGTAAGAAATATTATAAGAAACATTAAAATAAGTAGAAAAAAATTATCTTGGTTTTAAAAATTAAAAATTCTAAACATATGTTCAAAAAATACCTCCTTGCTTTTCTTTTCTTTTGTGTTCTTGGTCTCGTTCTTTTTGTCATCCGCGGTTCCGAAGATACCTGGTTGTGTGTCAACGGCGAATGGGTCAAGCATGGCAACCCTGATTCCCCGATGCCCACGACTGAATGCGTTAACCCCGATAATTCCAATACCAACGCCGATGTTTCTCTGGCCAATCCGGCCTCGAAATATTGCCTTGAGCATGATGGTCAGGTGGAGATGAAAAAGGACGAAACCGGTGGCGAATATGGCATCTGCGTTTTTGGTAATGGCGACGAGTGCGAAGAGTGGCAATATTTCCGCTCGGAATGTCAGCCAGGCATCAAGATCACTTCTCCAGCCAGAGACGAAGCGATTCAAAGTCCGCTCACTGTTGTTGGTGAGGCCCGTGGCAACTGGTTTTTTGAAGCGGTTTTTCCAATCCAATTAGTTGATGAAAATAATAATATTCTTGCGAGCGGCCTGGCCACTGCCGAGAGCGAATGGACTACCGAAAATTATGTTCCCTTCAAAGCCGTCTTGGATTTCCTACCGCGCCCCACTACCACCAAGGGATTTTTATTACTCAATAATGATAACCCCTCTGGTCTGCCGGAATATGATCGGCAAGTAAAAATTCCGGTTACCTTGCCGATTGGCGAAGGGGAAATAATCAAAGTATTTTTTAATAATAACGAACTCGACCCGGCCATCTCCTGTAACCAAGTTTTCCCAGTTGAGAGAAGTATCGCCAAAACCGAAGCTGTAGCCAGAGCCGCCCTGGAAGAATTGCTCAAGGGCCCGAGCCAAAGTGATTTAGATTATGGCTATTACACCAATTTGCCCTCAGGCGTTACCATCCAAAAATTAACTATTGAAGATGGCGTGGCCAAAGTCGATTTTAATAAAAAATTAGAAGAAGCCGCCGGCGGTTCCTGTCGGGTCAGTGCAGTTCGCGCCCAAATCACAGAAACGCTGAAACAATTTTCCACTGTTAAATCAGTAGTCATTTCTATTGATGGTGAAACTGAAGAAATCCTCCAGCCTTAAATAAAAAAAGAACCACTAGGTTCTTTTTCTATAGCGAGAAACACCTTTTCTCGCCGCTTATTGCTGACATTGACGCACGAGCCAGGGCCTTATTAACTACATCTTATCCCATTAACGGCAATTGTCAATAGCCATTAATCCCCTGTGACTTGCCTGATTTCTTTTCTATATTAAAATAACTATATATGCTCCTCACTTTCGGTAATTCCGCCAAAATTTACTGCCTCAACTGGCTTGATGACTATCTTAAGGCAAAGAACGATCCAGTCAGAATTTTGGATTTGGTCTGTGGTGAGGCTCTCAATTTTGTCGGTCTTCTAGGTAAATATTCCAGACTAGTTAGCTATATTGGGGTTGAGCCGGACAAGCATGCCTGTCAATTGGCTCGGGAGAATTTGCGCGGTTTGCCAGCCACGATTATTGAAAATCCAGCCTACAAACTCCATTCCAAGCTAGAGGGAAAATTTGATTTGGTAGTTTCTTTCAGCGCCCTTGAGCATGTTTATCACCGCCTGGCTTTTTTGCAGACCGCCAAGGAATATTTGGCGTCCGATGGTTATTTTTTGATAAATTATGACTCCGGGCATTTTCATGCCAGCCGGGGAAAATTAAAAAATATTATTGGTCCGTTACTCGCCCCCTTTGGTTTGGAAAAATATTATCAGTCTCTGGTTAGAGAGTCGGAATTTCAGCGTCTGATTGACTTTATCGGCTTTGGCGTCGTTGATCAAAAGTTTTTTAATACCCAGCTCAAAGGTGTGGCCAAAGTTATTCCTCCATCTGAGCGCGAAGCTTTTAATCAGCGTTGGCTGGAATACGAGTTGTGGTTAAATTCTCTGGGTATTAAATACACTGACGAGTTAGGAGCCATCTTTGAAACTCGCAATTTTATCCTTCGGCACAAAAAATAGTTTTATCTGCTACTTGCTTTTGTCCAACAATCAAAACAAACCAAAAAACCACTTATCAAATAATTCATTATCAACTTATGAAAAAACTCCTCACCGCCCAATTTTTTGTCCTTCTTGCCGGCACCCTTTTTACTTGGTTCAATTTTGGTCGCGAGCTTTATGACTGGCTCAATGATCGTAGCTGTACTATTGGCTGTCCGGGCAATGCCGCCAACCCCTTTCTCGCCCCGTGTTTTTGGGGCGCTATTTTCTTTGCCATTGCTTTCATTTTGAGCGCTTTGATTTTGAAACGGTTTAAACAAAATTAGTTTGTTATAAAAATTTTTAATGCTCAGCGGTATTCCTAGTGCTGTTTTATATTAGCCAGCTATTTTTATGTTTACTTTGGAAAAATTAAAATTACTCTTGGCTTCAGAACCAGCTTATCGTCTGGCCCAAGCCGAGCACCTTATTTTCCAGGATTTAATAGTCAATTGGGCCGCGGCCTCTGTTTTTCCTTTGGCTCTGCGCCAGAAATTACAGACAGAATTTCCTTTGTCAATCAAAGCCGAACCCTTTCCCTCGGCTGATGGTCGCACCATCAAGGCCGTTTTTACTCTTTCAGACGGAGAAAAGGTAGAAGCTGTGCTTTTGGATTATCCCGGTCGGCGCAACACTGTTTGTGTTTCTTCCGAAGTTGGTTGTCCTTTGCGTTGTACTTTCTGCGCCACTGGCCAGTTGGGTTTCCGAAGAAATCTGACCGCCGGCGAGATTGTTGATCAGGTTTTATATTTTGCCCGTTTTTTGAAACAAAAAGGGGAACAGGTTAATAATCTGGTTTTTATGGGTATGGGCGAGCCCTTTCTGAATTATGATAATGTCTTGGCCGCTATAAAATTTTTAAATCACAAAGACACCCTCCATATCGGCGCGCGTCGTTTCTCCATCTCGACTGCTGGTATCCCTGAGGGCATCAGAAAATTAGCTAAAGAGAAATTAGCCGTCAATCTGGCTGTTTCTCTCCACGCGCCGGATGACCAGATACGCCAGCGTCTGATGCCTATCGCCCGCCAGTATTCGCTGGCCCAGATTTTCTCCGCCGTTGATTTTTATCTCGCCCAAACCAAGCGCAAAGTAATGTTCGAATATCTCCTGATCAAAGATATCAATGACAGTGATGAGGCCGCCAGAAAACTTATCAAGCTCATGAAAAAGAAACTTTATCTGGTCAATTTGCTCACCTACAATCCAACTGACCTTTGTCAGCCGTCCGGCCCCGAGCGCCTGCGGAAATTCCAAAATATTTTGAAGCGTGGCGGCGTGGAGGTGACTGTCCGTCACAGTTTCGGTTCCGATATCGCCGCCGCCTGCGGCCAGCTCGCCGGGAGAAAATAATTTTAGACAAAATGAAAGGGACTGCGTTGACCGCTAATCCCTTTTATTTTAACCAGCCCCTCTATGTCTGGATTATTTTATAGTTGCAAAGTTCATATCCCCCTCTAGTCCCCCTAATCCAGCAGTCCTCCGGTATTTCCTGTAGGACGATTCTGTCACCAGACATTTTTAGTCTGGCTGAACAGAAGCCTTTTCGGGTTAGTTTTCTCTTCCAATCTTTTGGGACATATAAAAGTGGTATTTCCCTTATATTTTTTAAATCCACTCTCAGTATTTGTCCCTTGCAACATTTCATTCCTTCTGGCTTTTGGGCTAAAATTTCTCCGCTTATCGCGGCTACAGCTCGTTGGCCTTTATGTGCTTTTACCTGACAAGCCAACCGTGCCGTTGTTGTCGTAGACTTGCTATCTGATGTGGATAAAAACACAATTGTTTCTTGTGTAAAAATTTGTCGACTGATAGCATTAGCCCTTGTAAAGTGCATGATCGGCATTCTCTTACGTGATCTTCCCTGCAATTTCATAGTCAACTCCGTGTTATTCCCAAATCCTCTGGCGCTTTTGATTTGCTTTTATCTAATCAATTTTCCGCTGTTTTATCAAAACCATTTTTCCACTCAAAAACCACCGGCCGAATCAGCGGGCAGCTTTTTATGATTCCGCGTCCTCGTTTTTTATTCTTTAGGTTGCTCGATTAGGCAAGATATTTTAATACCAACCAAAAAAGAAATCACGAGAACTGCGCCCGTTAATATTTCAAGGCTAAAAAATAGCTTTGCTACAGCCAGAGCACTCTCCCCGCTTATCACCCCCCAAACGATGATTGTTATGCCATAGACTACTATGACAATCACCGCCAATGATGAGAGGGTTAATAACCACAGAAGCATATCGCTTGCCATTATAATTGCTGCCACAAAAATTATTAGGGCAAATACAGTGCAAATAATTATGCCCACCCAAATCATATCCTCGGCATTATCCCAGCTGACCCACCGGTAGCTGAGATACAATATTACTGCCAATACCAGCCAGTCTAGTAGGCCTTTTAAACAGCTCTCTTTTGTTCTCATGGCTCCCATCCTTTTTTATTTGGTTTTTTGCGGTTTGGTTTTTTAATACTCTTTATCTTATCACCAAACTCCCGAAAATCAAGCCCACTCGAAAACCACCGGCCGAATCAGCGGGTGGTTTTAATAGAAAAAAATGAAAGGGATGAGCATAGAAATACTATCAGACTATGGATTTTATTGTCTGAATTATATTTCAACGATTTTGTGTCGGTTTATTAGCTTGGCTGAAAGCCAGCTCACAAAACCTAAAGCTCGAGGTCGTCATCCCTTTCGCTGCCGTTTTTGCTGGTTTTTGACGGATTTTGGTCCGCCGGCGCATCTTTCCGGCAGATTTTACCTCGCGATATGTGCATCTTCCCTCAGTTGCAATTTTTTGTCAAATAAAAAAATAAAAGGGACACCCCAGCGGGGCGACCCTGTCATAATTCATTATTCATTATTCAATCTTTTTTATCACGCTCTTACCATCAGCGTCTTCAATCATAAATCCTAAATCATAAATCTTATTTCTCAAAGAGTCAGCCTTTCCCCAGTCTTTATTCTGGCGCGCCAATTCGCGTTTTGCCACTAATTTTTCCACGGCCACTGGTATTCCTTCCTTCCTCTCTTTTTTAATCTTATCCAATCCCAACCCGAATACCCGATCAAAATCCAAAATAAGTTTTTTCTTATCTAGGTAGGGGAGGGAATTATCCTTAATAATTTCCCAGACCACGCCGAGCGCCCCAGGCACATTAAAGTCATCGCTAATATATCCGATAAATTGCTCTCTGTATTTTTGGATTTGAGATTTGAGATTTATTTTGAGCTTGGTAATTGGAGCTTGCAATTTACCTTCCTTGCCAGCAACCATAAAATCTTTTAATTTCTGGTATGCCATCTTACTTGCCTCCAAAGACTCCCAGGTAAAATTCTGTTTACTGCGATAATGCGCCTGCAGAAATAGATAGCGCAACACCATCGGCTCAAAACCTTTTTCTTTGATATCGCTCAAAGCATAGCTCGTGCCTTCGGATTTGGCCATCTTTTTATTATTAACGGTCAGATGTTCGTTATGTAGCCAGTAATTCACAAACTTCACGCCATTGGCCGCCTCGCTCTGGGCGATCTCATTGCTATGGTGAACGGGAATATGTTCCACACCGCCCATGTGAATATCAATCGTCTCACCCAAAAATTTTTTGTTCATGGCCGAACATTCAATGTGCCAGCCGGGAAACCCCGCGCCGTTTTTTACCAACTTTGATTTGAATGGCGAAGGCCAATACTGCAAAGCATTTTTATGCGCTCCGGCTCGGAAAAACCAGATCGCGAAATCGGCCGGATGTTTTTTCCCGCCATCAGACACTTCACCCTTGCCCGCGTCTTGGATATTTTCTTCCATCTTTTGACCGGACAGCTGGGTATAATTTTTCACTTTAGTCACATCAAAATAAATCGCCAAGTCAGTTTCATAAGCAAAACCCTTGTCCAAAAGTTTTTTGACCATCCCAATAATTTCCGGAATTGTTTCCGTGGCTCTGGGTTTGTAGTCAGCCGGTCTGGTATTCATTTCTCGGGTATCCGTTTCAAAAATTTTGATATATTTATCCGCGATTTGTTCCGGGCTGAGATTATCGCGCTTGGCCGCTTTTTCCATCTTATCCTCGCCTTCATCTTGATCCGAGGTTAAATGCCCCACATCAGTATAGTTGCGGGTTAGTTTGACTTTGTAACCGAGATATTCAAAGGTTCTCACTATTAAATCCGCCATCACCATGCCGCGCATATTGCCGATATGCTGGGTCCAGTAAACAGTGGGTCCGCAATGGTACATCAAAACTCGCCCCTTTTTCAGCGGCTTAAACTCCTCCTTTTTGCGACCGAGCGTGTTAAAAATCCTGATTGTTTCCATAGTTTAAATTTACCTTAAAATAATCTTTTTGGCAACCAAAAACCGCCTTTCAGCGGCTTTAATTTTGGCTTTTACCTTTTGTCCTTTTCCTTTTCAAATCCATTTTCTCTTCTTGAAATATAAAAGCATTGCTCCAAGCCCCAGAAACATTAGCCCGAGGATATACCAAAATCCGTGTTCGTTTTCCACGAAAGGCATAGATTCAACCGTATTCATTCCGAATACCGCCGCTAGAAGTGTCAGAGGGAAGACGATTACCGAAAAAATCGTCAAGGTTTTCATGATTTCGTTTATCTTCAAATTAGTCATGGATGATTGGGTTTCATGGAGCGCGTTGATCGTGTCTTTATAATTCACTAGCGTATTCCAAATATCCTTGGTTTGGTTGATCAGATAGAAGAACTCTTTTTGTAATTGCGGCGGGCAGTTTAGATTGCCGCTCGCTTCTGTAAATCTTTGGAGAATACCATAATGCGCCTGTAGGGTTTTTTGAAAATTAGTGATGTTTCTCTTTACTAAGAGCACGTTGCGAATTGTTTCCTCTTCGGCCTTATTCAATATTTGTTTTTCCACGCTATCAATATCAATGTTGATATGGTTGATGATTGGATAGCAATAATTGTAAAGCCTGCTCAATATCTTATAAAGTAAAGTTATTGTTTCATCCCTATCAATATTGGCTCGGATCAAAGTGTCTGTCTGGCACAGGTTGAAAAAATCAGTCAGCGGCTTGAGCTGGCCGTCGTGGTTTATGATTAAATATTTTTTACTGATAAACATATCCATTTCTGACGGCTCGATTGACCCTGTTACTCGGTTATAAACGGGAAACTGTAATACCATAAAAATATATTTTTGCCGATCGTTGATTTTTTGTCGCTGTAGGGTGGGCGAACATTCGGCGATATCTGCCGGGTCAAAGCCAAATTCCTGGCGCAGATATTTCAGATTATCCTGGTCTGCGTTGGTGATGTCCAGCCAGAGTATTTTTTTAGTTTTTATCTCTTTTATTTTTGAAGCCATAAGTATTTTTGTTAATCCAAATTAATTATAACATAAAAATCTGGAGTTCGTATAGTTTTTTAGCCGAAAGTATGTTAAAATAAAATTATTAAATATTCATCACCTATGCCTCCTACCAATCCCAATAAGCCGGAGAAATTATCGCGCCCCGAATCTACCGCTAATAATGCCGCCCCGAGCGAATTTGCTAGTGGTTATCCAGAGAAGTTGTCGGATCGTGAAGCCGCGCCAGAAATTTCTTCCATCGAGTCAAGTCCAGATTTATCTCAATCTGAAAAAGATCACCCCAGCCTCGCCCCTCAGTCGACTGCTGACGAGAGCGTTTCTATTCACCCTATTCCCAAATCCATTACCTTGCGCCAAATTGAGAGTATCCTGGAAGATGATTTGTCGGAAATATATTTTCGTCTGGATGAAGCCCATCAGCGCTTGTTCAAAGAAGAAGGGGAGCGCTCGGCTCGCCAGATTGAAACTATTTTACAAACCGGCAAATCCATCGCCGTCAAGGTTTTGGCCGTGATCAAAAAATGGCTACAGGTTATTCCCGGTATTAATAAATTTTTTATTGAACAGGAAGCCAAGATTAAGACTGATCAGATTACCCGCCTGCACAGTGGCTTTCCTAAGTAATTATTTTCTATGACTGACGTAGGTCAACTCCTTTCCCTTGTTTTCTTCAAGGTTTTTCTGGCCGTGATTATTTTGATCGTGGTCGTCGTCTTGGGTTTATGGTTGATCAAAAAGATTATTCGCCAGGGTGTCAGCTTGCCCCACGCTTTTACCAAGGTTATTCTGCGCGTTGGCCTGCCCAAAGAGATAAATTTGGAAGATACTCGCAAGGAAATTACCAGGGAGCAGATAATTGAAAAAATTTCCAAGGCCGAGGAACTCTTCGCCTCTATTGGCGGTTTACATGCCAGTCATGGCCTCCAATCTTTTCTTTTCGGCCGGCATGATCACCTTTCTTTGGAGATAGTCGCCCTGGATGGCCAGATAAATTTTTTTGTTGCTGTCCCCAGTTATTTGCGCCGCTATCTAGAGCAGCAGATTCATGCCCAATATCCTTACGCTCAGATCGATGAGGTTAAAGATTATAATATTTTTCGGCCAACCAGCTTTATCTCTGGTGCCTATCTGCAACTCGGCCGGGTTCCTATGTTTCCCTTGAAGACCTATCGCAAAATGGACTCTGATCCCCTGGATGCCATTACCAACTCTTTGAGTAAGCTCGGCTCAGCCGATGGCGCCGCTATCCAGTTTATGGCTCGTTCCGCCAAAAGTTCCTGGCGCTTGCCCGGTTTGAAAGTGGTCAAAGAAATGCAGTCTGGTAAAACCATGTCTGACGCCCTCAAGGCCGCCGGTGCCGCTTCTTGGCTCGGGCAGTTTGGTCATTCAGTCTGGCAGGTTTCCAAAGATATGTTTGTCGCCGGGACTTCTGGCAAGACCAAAGATCAGAAGGAGCATGAAGAGCAGGCTAAAGGTTACCACGCCCCGCATAAACTTTCCGCCCTAGAAGAGGAAACCGCCAAGGGCATCGAAGAAAAAGCGGCCAAAGCCGGTCTTGATGTCAATCTGCGCATTGTTGTCTCCGCCTCAGACAAATCCGCCGCCGATCGTTATCTTGATGATATTTTAAATTCCTTCAGTCAGTATAATATCTATGAATATGGCAATAAGTTTACCGTTTCCCGCCAGCGCTCAGCCGACCAGTTGATTCACGATTTTATCTATCGCCACTTTGACGAGCGCCGTCGTTTGGTTCTAAACACCGAAGAATGTGCCTCTCTTTTTCACTTCCCCTTGCCGACCTGCGAGACTCCCAATATCAATTGGCTGCATAGTCGTACCGCTCCGCCGCCGGTCGGGGTGCCTCAAACAGGCTTAATTCTTGGGCGTAATATTTATCGCGGTGAAGAAACGATTATTCGCATCAAAGAAGCGGACCGACGGCGGCACGTCTATATTATCGGTATGACCGGTGTTGGCAAAACAGTCTTGATGGAAAATATGATTCGTCAGGACATTGAGCAGGGGCGGGGCGTTTGCGTTGTTGATCCGCATGGTGGTCTGGCTGAGAAAGCCTTGGAGTTTGTACCCCGCGAACGCGCCGAAGACGTTATCTATTTCAACCCAGCTGATATTGAACGCCCGGTTGGCTTGAACATGCTAGAGGCGGAAACCGTGGAGGAAATGGATTTTGTCACCCAGGAAATGGTTCAAATTTTTTACAAATTAGTCACCGATCCGGCCATGATCGGTCCGATGTTTGAGCATAACATGAGAAATGCCATGTTTACTTTGATGGCTGATCGCGAACATCCAGGCACTATGGCAGAAATACCGCGTATTTTTACCGACACTGCTTTCCAGAAATATAAACTGCGTTTTGTTACTGATCCAATGGTTAGGGCTTTTTGGGAAAAAGAAATGGCCCAGACTTCTGATTTTCACAAATCAGAAATGTTGGGCTATTTGATTTCCAAAGTTGGCCGTTTCGTCGAAAATGAAATGATCAGAAATATTATTGGCCAGGCCAAATCCGGCTTTGACTTCAAGGAGGTAATGAATAAGGGCAAAATTTTGATTATCAATTTGTCTAAAGGCCAGATCGGCGAAGTCAACAGTAATTTACTCGGCTTGATTGCTGTTTCCAAACTGCAAATGGCCGCCTTCTCGCGCGCCAATTTGCCCGAAAGTGAACGCCGCGATTTTTATCTTTATATTGATGAGTTCCAAAATTATGTCACCGATTCCATCGCCACGATTTTGGCGGAAGCCAGAAAATACAAGCTCAACTTGATCATGGCTCATCAGTATATTAGCCAATTAGTCAGCGGTCAGGATACTCGTATTCGCGATGCGGTTTTCGGCAATGCCGGCACCATGATTTCTTTTCGTATTGGGGTGGAAGACGCCGAGACTATGGCCAAACAGTTTGCTCCGGTTTTTGGTGAATATGATGTTATGAACGTGGAAAAGTATAGTGCCTACATTCGTCTTCTGGTTGACAACACGGCCTCCCGGGCTTTCAACATGGCTTGCTACCCACCCTCCTCGGGTAGCTTCGAGCTGGCTGCTAAAATTAAAGAATTGTCGCGTCTCAAATACGGCCGTGACCGTGCCATAGTCAGCCAAGAGATTCTGGTCAACTCACGTTTGGGCGAAGCCGGCAGCGAAGTACACTCGCCTTTATCCGAAAGCAGTTTGTAAAACAATTTCTCACTTCCAGCCCCTTCTTATAAGGGAGTGGATCAAAAGGTGATTACCCCGAGGTTTAATGCTATGTTATAAAACAAAAACCCAGCCCTTCTAAGGCTGGGATTATTGTTGTCTTGGTTGTAAGCTGTTTTTATTTCACCTTTACAAACTTTGTCGCTTTCAACTTGCCGTTGAATTTTATCGCTTTCTTGGTGATAAATTCCACTGCCCCGTCTTTCATCGCGTAGATTGTGTCGTCGCCGCCCTTTTTGGTATTTAAACCCGGATGAATCTTGGTGCCCTTCTGCCGGACTAAAATATTGCCCGTTTTCACTTTTTCTCCAGCCGTGGCTTTCACGCCCAGTCTTTTGGAGATGGAATCGCGTCCCAACTTGGTAGAACCGCCCGCTTTTCTATGTGCCATATGCTCTTGAATTAATAATTATTTATTAAAAAACATTATATCAGATCTATTTTCGCTGTCAATGTTTTTATTAAAAGGGGAGATGTTCGATTTCCCAATTATCAAGGCCCCTCTCTTTTTGGTTTTTTTGTTGATTGACTTTTTCCCAAGCCTCCATATCAACCATCTTAGTGGCCACTTGGCTCTTGAGGCTGGCCAGTGCTTTTATCTCCCGTAGCCCATTATAAAAATTATTATATAAAAATAATCCGGTCAGAAAGCTTATTATGATACTGGCAGCAAGAGTCAGGCTGTTGATTTTTTCCACCAGAACTCTCAATTTTATGGTGACTTTTTTTTGTTTTTTTCCCATAGTTATTTCCAATAAGTCACTCCAGTCAAATTGGCTGAAATGATATTTTTTATTGCCGTTTCCGATTCACCCTCTTCCTGGTAGACCTGAGTGCTTGTCTGTTTGGTTTCCCTCGTGTTGCCACTGGCCAACTCTATTCTTCCAATATTTATGTAATAAGGCAACCTTTCCAGGGTATTTATATAAGCCATTATTTCTAACATATCCCCACTGATCCTTAGTTCAAAGGGTATAGCCCTAACACCACCTTGCTCTTGACCGAGTTCATTATTAAAATTAATCGTTTGTTCGATGTTATTGTTCGTTGCTGCTCTTTCCAAATCAGTTATAAAATTTAATTCCTCCCCCCTTTTTAAATAAGCCTCATCCAAAAGACCAAGATTTCCTTCTATTAAGTTGAGATTTTTTTGATTTTTATCAATATTTTGTCCCCGTGCCAAAAGATCAGCCATAGCCTGTCTGTTCTGGGCAATTATTTGTTTATTTTGGCTCAGGCTTCTGGCTGCCGGCCAAATTGCTAAAAAAATTAGCACCAGAGTCATGCAGGGCAACAAAACTAAGAGTAAAAGATTATTTTTTTTCATATCATCAATTAACAAATTTGAGCTTGGCTTCCAGACTGAAAGCGATGTCTCTTGGCTTGAGTAAGTTGGAAATCGGCGCGGTCACTTTTTCTATTATTTTTGCGCCTGTCAATTGATTCTCCAATAATAGATATTGATCGCGAGTCGCAGCCAAACCATTTATTTTCAGGAGTTGGTTATCGTGATCTATTTCTAGCCGAGATATCTTAATACCCTCTGGTATCAATGTTAAAATATCTTTCAACACCTCTGACCATTTTATGTAACTATTCTGCACTTGAGTGAGTCCTGATATTTTACGATTTATTTCTTGGGTCCGAGTTTCTTCTGGCGAGGAATTGTTTTTCTCCAAACCTATCACTTGGCTAGACAAATATTGGCTGCTGGCTACCAAAATTACCGCTACTACCGCCACTGTTATCGCCAAAAGAATAGCACTGTTAGTCAGGGCTATAGTCGTGGTATTTTTTCTGATTTGTTGCTTGGCCCCATCGTCCAAGAGATTTAGATGTATCATAATTTCAACTAACAAAATTTCTTAAAGCCAGCCCGATGGCCGTGGAAAAAGATAGTAGGTCATCTCTTTGGTTTTTCTTTGTTTCCAGATTAATCAACGGATCACCGTAATAAACTGGACGCCCCAGCTTTTCGCTCAGGGTTTTATCCAGGTTGACCATGTTGGCGCCACCACCACCCAGTAAAATTGATAAATTATTTGTTTCCTGGTTGAAGTGTGTTTGATAAAAGTTATCCGCGTTGATGATTTCGTTGGCCAAATCTCCCACCATCCCATTGATAATTTTCATTGTTGCTCCTTTGCATTTTTTTGGATTAGTACCGCAGATAATCTTGGCTTTCTCTGCTTCTGTGGTTGACAGCTTGAGTTGTTTGCTGATTTCAGCGGTTATTTTTTGTCCCGAAATATTAGGCAGACTGTTAGTGAATTGTATTATTCCGCGGTCCATGAAAATAACACTCGTTCTGGTTGCGCCAAAGTCGATAATTATTTGGGGTGGCTTACCTTCCCGGGTTTTTTCTTTTTTTTGTTCTTCTTTTTTGGTTCTCCACCAGCCCTTGCTGTTTTTTTTATTCTCCGCCGGCAAGAGACAGCGTGCTATTGCCTGTGCTTCTATCTCCATGGCCACTGGCGTCAATCCGGCCATCTCTGCCACTTTGACATACTCATCGCTCACTGTCTTGGGCACGGCCCCCACCAAGATTTTTTTATGTTGTTTGTTGGCTTCAATTTCCTGCCAATCAAGCTGCATTGCCTCCATTGCAATTGGTATATGGCGCGGTAATTCTTCTTGAATGGCCCCTTCTGTTGTCAGATCGCCGATCGCCACCTCAATCACTTTGATAAAGGTTTTTGTTTCCGGCAGAGACATGACTACGTAACGGGTGGAAAATTTTTGAAGTGAATTTTTTAACAACTGTTTGATTATTTCTGCCAGTGCCTCATTATTCTTGATAGCGTCGTCCTCAATCAAGCCCGCCGGTATTTCCGCGGAGTTGATGGCCCGGATGTATTTATGTTCGCCCTTTTTTTCAATCTGCACCGCCTTAACCGACAAATCAGAAATATCCAGTCCGAGTATTGTTTTTGGTGAAGTGATTAATCGCATTTATTTCTCTGTTATTTCTTCCCACTTGACTATCTTTGGGTCACCGGTTGCCGGGAAGTCAGGTGGGGGATTATAAGTCAAATTTGGATCATAGATCGCATTGGTATTAGCATAACCGGAAATCGGTTCGCCGCCGTCATCAACCCAGCTCCACGTCCAGATATCATTGGAAATTATTGACCCGTAGATAGTAATACTATTTCTCGAAACATAGCTTTTAGCATTGGCCGGCACTGGGTGGCTGCAGTTCTCGCCGTAGCAGTAATGCTTTCTGAACACTCGCCCTTTTTGGGCCAAGAGGGCCGCATCAATTTCTATATTATCGTCGGCTCCATAAAGCGGAATGATAATATTTGTTTGAGAAACCAGCCCCAGGGCATTGGTGTTATTCCGCTGCTCGTAAATTAGACTGCCATTTATAATTATCTTTGATTTATTGCTTGACTCTGGGAATTTGGCTGATGCCAATGTTACGCTTCCTTTTATAATCCCTTCCACCCATACGTCATCTTCTATAAAAATTATACCACAACTAGTAGGTAATGCGTAATTACCTTCAAACTCCTCACTTTTGATATCGTCAGTATCACGTACCCAATCTTTTCCAGTATAACCCCAGACCGGGTTTTCCAGTTGTTTGACTCGATAAACATCAAAGGTGCCGTTATTTTTAAAAATAATATGATAACCGAGCCCCCGTTGTGGCCAGTAGCAATCATCAGCCGGCGCGCATGCCACCATCTCAGCCTTGTCTGCCAGGTTGCGGATGCCGGTAGTGATTGCGTTAAAATCGACATTATCATAAGGGTATACCCACAGGCTCTGATCGCCGCCATCGCCCCAGACACCCGGACAAACACACCCTTGTCCGCTGATCCAGGAACAGCCATGTCCCAAACTATCACAGTTCTCTTTGCTACAGCCATGTTCCGAACCGCAGGTATAGGTCGGCTGGCTCGAGGTGGTCAGACTGTCATTATAGCCGTCCATCCTGATTCCCCAATTGGAATGTACTGGCCCATGAAGTGTTTCGTTTTCTCCAAACCAGGCATTGGCATTAGTTAAAAAAGCAAAGGAAGCCAGAGACGGCCTGCCATATTTGATTCGCACTTTTCTTTTGACATTGGGGTCGTCATTCATCCAGCCGGTGGCTTCAATAATCGCCGTATTGGAGCAGGATTCATCAGTTGAGGTGATATCCAGAGAAAAATGGCCAATGGTGTTGCCCAGATTATCTTTATAATCATGAATATACGGGCCTTCGTGTCCGGTGCCATCCTGATAATCTTCGGGCGCGTGCGCCAAATGCCAGCGGTAGTAATTCACCCCAGCCTCAGCCGCCGCCAGAGATTTCTGCCAATTTATTTTTTTTATTCCCAGCCTGTGTTGCGAGGCGATCACGCTGGCGATACCCATCGCAGTCACGGTAAAAAGAGCGGTGAAGACCAGTGCCATCATGAGCATTTCTCCCCGCTGGTTTCGGCTGGTTGATTTTTTTGTGAGCATGGACAAGTTATTAAAACATTAAAGCACTAGAGCATTAAAGCAATATTTGTTTTAATGTTTTAATGCTTTGATGTTATTATACCATATTTCTCCATTTGTGTTATAATAAAGCTATGATAAATAGGATATTACCACCACCGAAGCGTAATTGAACTGTCTGTTTTTTCTTTTGGCTATTTGTATATTTGTAAAATATTTGTCCCCCAATTTTTTCACCGCAATATTCTCGTCAGTAGCAGGGGGGTCTCCCTTGGGGGGAGATAATTTGTATTAATATGAAAAACCTTTATGGCAAAAAAATATTGATTATCGTTGCCAATCAGGATTTTCAAGATGATGAATACCGGACTATTTCCGAACGACTGTCTTTTTTGGGGGCCGAGCTGGATGTCGCCAGCTCAAGTATTGGTCTAGCCCGCGGTATCAATGGTGCCTCTGTTAATTGCAGTCTTTTGGTGTCAGATATCAACCTTTATGAGTACGATGCCGTAGTTTTTATTGGCGGGCCTGGCTCAGTGGAATATCAGTCCGACGCATCAGCCCTGGAACTCGTCCGCCAGCTGGTCCAACAGAAAAAAGTTGTGGGCGCTATTTGTTTGGCTCCCTTGATTTTGGCCAAGGCTAATGTCCTTCGTGGTCGCGAAGCCACAGTCTGGCCTGATTATGAGAATGAAAATATGCGGGAGCTCACCTCGGCTGGAGCAAAATATACTGGCGAGCCAGTGACAGTCGATAAAAAGATTATCACCGCCAACGGTCCTGAAGCAGCCACCGAATTTGCCGACGCCCTTGCCAAAGAATTGTAATAGGGGATAACTTTTTGGGGGTGCTTTCGCCATGCGCCCGCATTCTGACAAAAATTTCCGCTGGTTCAATCGTCCTCGATTGAACCATTTTTTTAATCAAAAATAAAACCGCCGCAGACTTTTTGTTTATTGTCCTTTGGCGGTTTCTTTCTTTCCGTTTGATGTGGCGACTTAGTGTAGCGCCCATCGGCCATTTTTTACAATGGCAGCCAAGCTTTCCGGCGTGTGCGCCGGCGCCTTGCGACGGAAAAAGTGTCAGACTTTATATTGAAAAACCAAATTCTACAAAGTCCATTTGAGGACCGGCATTGTCTTTGGCAATTTTTTGATGAAGTATATTCGGTTTACCGGTCTGACTGCCACTTTCTTCCCGCCGCTCCTCTCTAATTTGGTCTAAGAGCCTTTGACACTCTACGTCACCAGCAGCAACCCTTATTGCTAGCTCGCTTTGATCGGCTAATAACACGCGTGCATCTAACATAGAGTCCTCCATAACCATGAGTACATTTTCCCTACCAACTTTTGGTGGGTATTTTTTAAAGAATTTTTTGCTTTTCCTTTCATAGTTTTGTTTTCCGGTCTTTTAGGTTTTGGTTTTTGACTCTGAAAAACAATTCCGCCAGCTGGCGGATTTTATTTTCCCGAGTCAGAAACCAAGACTTTTTGCTGGTTCAACCCTCTGGGTTGAACCTAGATATTTATCAATATTTAATTAGGTTGTTTCTGCTAAGTATTTGCTTATTAAAACAAAACCTTTTTAGTATTCAATAATTCCATAGTTCAGGGCAGAGCCCTGAACCAGCCCTGTTTTTTTATTAGTATATTTGTACAATATTTGCCCGCCTCGACTCGCGTCGACGCGAGGCAGGGAGATTCGTATTATCAAACAAAAAATCGGACCTTATTTTGTGCCCGATTTCAGATTAATTAACACTCTTTAACCCAAAATCAGGCCAGTCCGACCAACAAAATAACGACCAAAATTAAACCAGCCAGCTTGGTGTTCGCGACAGTATTCACTTGGTTTATTCTGGTGTTCATAAATTATGGGTTTATTATACTCCAAAAAGTAAATTCGTCAATAAAATATTTTTTGGCTAATATTAAGGGTTATTAAAAATAGAAAAGTGAAGATTAAAAATAATAATCAGGCTTTTCCACAGATTTTAGCCAAATAATTTTCTCGCCCTCTTTTTCCGATATTGTTTTATAATTAAGAAAATCACCCCCGCTACCACCAAAACAGCGATCGCCAGATCGAAGTTATGCAGTTTGATTTTAATCAATTCCCAATTATCACCCATTTTTACCCCGAGCCAAGCAAAGAGCCATGACCAGGGCAAGGCGCCGAGCAGAGTATAAAAAGAGAATTTTTTGATATCCATCTTGGCTACCCCGGCCGGAAAAGAAATATAAGTCCGCACAACCGGCAAGAGCCGGCCGGCAAAAACCACCAATTCGCCGTGTTTGGCAAACCATCTCTCGCTTAAATCCAGATCGTGTTTGTTCAAAAAAATATATTTCCCATACTTCTCGATCAGCGGCCGGCCACCCTTGTAGCCTATATAATAGGCGAGCAGCGAGCCCGCCAGATTGCCGAACGCTCCGAGGAGCACCACTGGCCACAAGGACATTTTACCGAGCGCTACCAAAAAACCAGAAAATGGCATGATGACCTCTGAGGGCATGAGAATGCCGCAGCTTTCCACGGCCATTAATAAAAACACGCCGCCATAGCCGATGGCGTCGATGATTTGGATTACCAGCTGGGCCAGAAAATCAACAATTGCTGTTACCATAAATTAACAATTTAATTGTAAGGGCTCTAGACTAGCACTTTCCGTGATATAATGGAAATATATGCTAGCACAAGCCAAAATTTCAACTTTTAAAATTAAAAAAATAATTAAATGCTTTTGTCTTGATTTTAACGCCTCAAAAACAGCACTACTGTTGGGTTTA
>JAAZMX010000073.1 GCA_012798565.1 Candidatus Kuenenbacteria bacterium | reverse complement strand
GCTGTTTTGATAGCTGGCACTTCAAGGACAAACAACTCTACTATTTTACTTGTTTGTCTATTGGTTAATTTGCTATTTAGTATTAACTTGCTTGTCATGTTTTAAGCATAAATGTTTATGCTGTTCTAGACAAGCTCCAAAAATAATTATTTCCTCTTGTCAACAATAACAATCTTTTTACTTTCCATTATCTCAAAAAGAAATTTGTCGGTCATGGAATTGCGATAATCAAATTCTTTCTGACTCAGAATAGAATAACGAAGCGGGTATTCGAAATCCCGTTCCATGCTGGCAATCAAACGCTTGATCCGATTCTTGTCAACGCTACCCATAATCAAAATATCGGTCCGGGCGTGGGGGCTGCCGACAAAGATGCCGGATAAAACCAAGAGGCGGATGCCTTTTTCGTTTTTCAATTTTTCCAGCAAAGCTTTATCGGCCAACACTCGAGAGTGCATGATCAAATTCAGAAGCTCGTGGTACAAAAGATGCTCTTTGTTGACCTGATAATATTTTCTTTTTTCCTGAGTTTCGCGGGCTAGTTCGGGGGCGGGAATATCTAGCGTTTCCAGAGGAACCGGAACGACAATCTCCATTTCTTCCAGATTGATGAGTTCGCGGCGGATGGAATTGATATTTTCCTTGAGATCGCGGCTGATCCCGCGGACATAAAAACAGCTGTCAGGATTGTCAAAAAAGAGGTTGAGGAGCTTGACCCTAGTCTTGGAACCAAAAAGCTTGTCGAGCATAAAAGTGAGGATAAAGTGGCTTAAAATAAGAAGAAAAAGATGTTATCATTATAATATAGATTCGGTTTGTTGTAAAATTGAAAAATTGCTATACTAATGGTAGTTGCGCATACGGCGACAGGAAGAAATAATCGCAAGGAAAATAAAATATGAACATAAAATAATAAAAAAAATAGATAAAATATTTTTATATGGAATATAAACTGAAAGCAGATAAATTGACCGTAAAAAATCCCAAGGCGAGCGGACAATCTCATGTCTATATCGCTCCTAGCGAATTGGCGGAAGGGAGCGGGCTTGGCACATTGGTGATCATCGCGGAGATCAAATCAAAAGAAAAAAAGATTCCGGCGATGCTCAACCAAATTGTCCAGGAGCTCGGCGAATATTACTACCACTCGCCAACCAAAAACGCCGAGGCGGCCCTAGAAACAACCTGCCAATATTTCAATGAAAACATTATGGAAATCTGCCAAAAAAATTGGCAGTGGCTGAAAGAGCGGATCAGTATTCTCGTGGCGGCGGTGCAGGAAAATAGTTTATCGCTTTCTACTTATAATAATATGCGAGTGTGGCTGGGCCGGGAAGGAAAAATCCACGACATTTCCGGTTCGGACACCGAGAGCAAAAAAAATGCCACGCCTAAAAAAATAATGAGCCAGATCGTTTCCGGCCAATTAGAAGACAGTGACGTGATTCTTTTGTCCAACGCGACTATTTTTGATTATTTTTCGGAGGAAAAAATCAGACGCACGATCACGACCTTGGCGCCGACCCAAGCCTGCGCTTTTTTAAAAAATGCCTTGATTGATTACAAAGTGACTGCTGATTTCAGCACAGTGATTGTAAAATTGATAAGTAATAAAAAAAGCGAATACGAGACTAGTGAACCCGAACGAGCTCGCCTGCTCCAGGGAACACAGATGGACGGCGGTTTGGAACAGAGAAACGGTAATCAATTTTTAATAAACCTCAAAAAAGTCAAAGACAATGGAACCGTTCTGGTCGGCGATCTGGCGCGCAAGGCCCGGCAACTGCCAGCCAAAATTGCCCAAAGAAGAAACACGCCAACAGAAGCCGCCACGCAGACTGAACCAATACCAGAAATAAAAACTGATTGGTGCGCTAAACTCGGTTTTGACAGCGAACGTTTCCGCCCAAAAGGCGCCTGGCTCCAAAAATTAAAAGTCAAGGAATATCGACTAATTATTTTTATTATCATAATTGCCCTGCTGTTCGTTGGCAGTTTGAGAATTATCGGCAACCGGCGCCAGACAAATGAAGAAGCCCAAAAAATAGAGGCGGCTATCGCAACCATCAAAGACAAAATAAATTCTATTGAAGCGGCGCTGATCTATAAGGATGACGCCAAAGCCCAGGAACTTTTGCGAGAAACAGAGGGCTTGTTGACAAATTTTGAATACAAAGAATCAGAGACAGGCAAGGCAGCCCTGGCAGAATTGAATCAGCAGGCAGAGGAAATGAAAAATAAGGTTTATAAGCTGGAAAAAATCAACCAGGACGGTTATTTTACCAAACTGCCAGAAGCCACCAGCCCGAGCAGCAATCTAACACTGGCAGATACCGGACTATACTTCATTGCCGGACAACAGGTGTATAGGGTCAATTTGAAAGACGGCACGGTCAACCGTCAGGCGGTAGCCAATAGCGAAGCGGTCAATAAAATAATCAACTTGGACGGCAAACAGATGGTTATTTACGGCACTGGGGCGGAAATATTTTTGATGGGCAAAAGCGACACTTTGGCCCAAAAGAAAAATTTTAATCTGCCAGAAGGAGAACAAGCCAAAGATATTGCTATTTATAACAGCAAAATATATTTGCTGGGTGGAAAGAATATTTACAGTTATAATTATGTCAATGGCGCCTGGGATAAACCGACAGCCTGGCTGAAGCAAGAAGCTAATGTGGCTGGGGACAAGAGCATCGCAGTGGACGGTAATGTCTGGCTGGCCGCCAATAATGGCGAGGTGAGCCGGTATTTTAAAGGCAAAAAAGAACAATTTACCTTGAGCGGGTTGTATGAACAGCTCAGCGCGGAGACAGCAATTTATACAGCCGATGGCTTGAGCAAAATTTATCTTTTGGACAAAGAAAAGAACCGGATCACCATTGCCAACAAACAAGGCAAAGTTTTGCGCCAGATACTGGGTGATAATCTAGATAAAATCTTGGCAATCCTGCCTAGCGGCGGAGAGAAGGAATTGTATATTCTGACCATGACAGGAATTTATAAGCTGGCGCTATAAAAGACTAAAGATTAAAAAAACCGTCACCGAAGTGACGGTTTTTTCATTGACGGGGCGAGAATTGGTCTTTCAAACACGCCCCCGGTAAAAAGCCTATTCAGTCGCCATTATAATCTCACCACACTTATCTTTGTGTTGATTTATAATATCAAAAATATCATCTATCTTGGGCTCTTGGGCTGCTATCTTTTTCCCGTCATTAAAAGTGGCTGTTACCTCTAAAGCGTGCGTTTGCATAACTGATTCTATCTCACAGTTCGCAATGGCCTGTTTTATCAGATTCCAATTAGAAATATTAGTCAAAGCATATTCCTCAGTCTTTTTAATCAAATCTTCCGCCTGGTGCGTAAATATTTTTTGTTGGACATCTTCTGGAAATATTCTTTTAATATCTTTTGAGTAATTAGATCCATCTCCCGGAGCCTCATAAGAAAACTTATTTGAAATATAATATGATAGTTCATTGGGGTAATCTATCTTAACCGGACCGGATGAACCGCTTACCGCAGCTAACTTGCCATTTTCAATAACATATTCCCCGCAATAAGCCCAGATGTACAATGGGAATAATTATTGGTCAGGCTTTAGATTTTCAATCATGCAAAAATTATGGCTGTCCTGTCTATTTTTCCAGCTAAAAAATTTTTCCGTCAAAAGATAGTTGGAAATAGCTTTTTCTATTTGGTCATTGCCAAAATTATTTGTTGCTGAATTTTTATTAAATTCATACCCATAAATCATCCAGACCCGATCTTCTTCGCCACCCTGGCCGCTTAGATAAACTGTGATTTGGTGTTCTTCATTTTGGAGTAATACGACAGCGCTACCCAAAACACCCGGTACTGCGCCAGTCATTGCTTCTAGACTTAATTTATTATTTTCCCCGTCGTATGGCTGCAAAATACCATATTTGAGATCATATTCAACGACGGCTATTGGATCATGCCGCCAAGCTAGCAAGCCCTCCTTATAAAGCGAGTGATATATATTTAGAAACTCCTGACGTTGGGCTGGGGTAGATGTTTTTATGACTCCTCTAGATTGAGCAATCTCGTCGGCTTTCATTTGTGATATTTTAAATCTAAAGCTATCAACTCTTATTGGGAGATAAACTAATACAAATAGCGCCAATAAAGACAGTATCACATTTTTAAATCCAACTACTCCGGCTTTTTTATCATTCCGGTAAAATATCCAAAGACAAACTGAAATAATAAGAAAAAATATAACAAAGTATAAAAGCGGAAAGAAAAAGAACCATAAATAATTATCTCCAAAATTTTCCAAAAAAATACTGCCAAAATTATTATGGAATACATTGCCAGAGCGGCCGCCGCCCATCCATAATTCTGGAATTGTAATAAACGTTGAAACCAAAAGCAATATTCCCCCAACCAGCACGACGCTAAAAAATCGGGAAAGATATTCGCTGATAATTAATAATATTTTTTTCATATTTACTATTACATATCAGTTAACGACTCTTGGCTGAAGATACAATATTTATTAAATTTTTTTCATACCAAATCTTGTCTGAGATAATTTTTTCCTGGCGTTCAATCCACGGCTGCCAGTCAAAATCTTCATCCTGTTTATTCTCTTTTTCTCGGGAAAGGTAGCCGGCCTTTTCTTTTAATAATCCTTGTTGCTGATATTTTTTAACCGTAGAAAGCACATCGGGAGACAGCATGGTCATTTCAAATAATCTGATCCTTGATTCTTTGATATTGGACAAAGCAATGTTGGCGCGCAATATAAATTGTTCAACCGGGAAAATAGCCACTATTGAATACATCCATAAAAACAGAACTATTAAGAATTTTAAGATATTTGCCCGCTGTTTGGCAAACAACTTTATAATCAGCCAAATAAATAAAATCGCACAATAAATAACAGTGTATGAAGCAAAAAACTTTTCATAGCTAAAGCCGTAATAGGTAACATAAAGTCCCATGCGATAACCGGCGGAAGCCAGCAACAGCAGTGAGGCGACAGTAAAGGCTGTTAATATCCATTGCACAAATAATTTGGTTTTTTTGTAAGTAAAAAAATAAATTAAAATATTAATAATTGACAAAAAAAGCAGCTGCCAAAAACCGCTTTTGACCAAGCTCTCTGTTTGTTTGAATTCAAAGGGCAAAACCCCGACCCATAAACTGCTAACTTGTATCCCTAAGAATAATAAATACAGGCACAACACGCCGCCGATAACAATGCCGGAAATAATTGAGTCAATATTTTTGTCAGAACTTTCCTTTTCTTTATAATCAAATTTTTTGCCCCAAGAGGCCAAGGCTGAAAAAATTAAAATTGTTAAGGCTACGCCAACCAATAACTTATAAACAAAAACTGAAGAGAAAATATTTAAAAACCACTCATAAATAACCCCCATTTTCTCGGCAAACAGCGCGTCAGCCGATGACAAAAGCGGAATAAAAACAGTCAGGGCTATTATTAAAAATAATATTATCCCCCCGATAATCCTGGCGATGGTATTTTTCTTTGTTTGGCCAGCCGGCATAATCAAATGCAAATAAAGCTTGGCTGTTTGGCCTAATGCTGTAAAAAAAGAAAAAAATCTAACTATAATTTTTAAAATAAACTCAAAATTCCATCGTCTGGTTTTTTTATCAGTTAAAAAAGCTTGATTATAAAAAAGCGCGAACATTGCAGGCAAAACCAATAAGCTAGTAATTTTTAAAAAAGGATTATCATATATTGAATAACTCAAAAATATTAAAATCATGGGGATAATCCAAAACAAATCGTACTTGGTATAATATCCTTTTTGGCGCAACACCCAAATAAATAATCCTAAAGAAATAAAGCCAAAAATAGTGGCATTAAAGCCTAGGATATAAATCCCTTTGTCCCAAAAATTCCACAAAAAAACGACCCAAAAAATAGCTGGGATTATGCTCAAGAAAAGCTTCAAAATTAATTCTTTGCTCAGTTTTTCGCCAAATTTTATATTTTCCATTTTTTATATAAAGTTATCTATTTATACTTTTATGATACATCTTATAATAAACAATGTAAAATAAAAAACACCTCAAGGTTGAGATATTTTTACTGCCGACTCTTTGCCATGAGAGAACAAAATCTAACTGCCAGTCAAATTTGGCTGATTTTGATTCATATCCGGCCTCTCCACTGGATCAGCTCGGGGACAGGGATTTCGGGATTCGGTCACAACTCTCGCTCGTTTCCACTCGCTCGGTCGCGACCCTGCCTCGCGCCTGCCCGCCATAGCCTGCGGCATCAGGCGCTGGCAGGCGGGGTTCGGCTCGCTCCCTAGCTCGCCAAACATCGCTCCGGCTTTCGAATCCCCGGCGAGTGAACTGCTTCACTCGCCGCCCCAATGAAAATCCCGCCACTTGCGTGACGGGATTTTCTCGGGGACAGGGATTCCTCCTCACCCGTCGTTCGCCGTGCCTACCGACACAAGGCTCACTCCTCCTTCGGAGCCTGGGTCAGAAAAAATATGAAGCAGTTCATATTTTTTCTGTACCCTTCGAATCCCTGCTCAAAAAATAAAACCAGCCTCTCGGCTGATTTTATTTTCTCGGGGACAGGGATTCGAACCCCGATTGACAGGACCAAAACCTGTAGTCCTACCATTAGACGATCCCCGAATACTTTAATATAGTTTGTTTTTCTTCTCTGCCAAATCCAGATTTTAAAAATAACTCCCTATCTCTTGCCTGCTGTTTAGTGTCAAATTCTTCTTGATAAATTAATCTTAGTGGCCTATATGCTTTTGTGGATTTTGTTTTCCCACCCATGTGATCTTTTAATCTCTGTATAATATTTGACGTACTACCAACATATGACCAATTTTTTCTCCTTTCGCTTACTAAAATATAAACATGGTATTTCATATTTTATACCCCCCAACAGGACCCCTGCCTGCCGGCAGGCAGGAAAACCTGTAGTTCCCGCCTCGCGTCGACGAGCTCCGCGAGTCGAGGCGGGCTACCATTAGACGATCCCCGAATACTTCAACTAGACAATCATATCTTAATAAAAAACAAGCCTCTTGTCAAAATTGGCTTGTTTTATGGTTGGCTAAACTTTTAAATGCTTGCCCATGGCAAAGGCGGCGGAAATCATATTGATCACGGCAACAATAATAAATTCAAAGCCCAAAATATTTAAAACGTTTTTATTGAGATAAGCTCGGATATCAAAATTGATGCCGGCCAAAAAACTATTGACCCAATCGCCCGTGAAATGCAAGGCGATGGCCAAAACCAACCAAAAAACCAGACAGCCAAAAACCGCGTAGAGCAAACCTTCAATAACAAAGGGTAAGCGAATAAACCAATTGCTCGCTCCAACCAAGCGCATAATACCGATTTCCGTACGGTGGATGTAAATGCCCATTCTGATCGTATTGAAGACTGTTAAAATTGCCACCAAAATAAAGACCAGACTCAAAGCTAAGACGAATGTTCTCAACTTGGCCGTAAAATTATTAATCCGCTCGATCAACTTTTGATGATCATTATAATCAATCTTTTCCGCCAGGCTGTCGGCTTTGAGTTCTTTCAGCTTTTCCATTACCGCGGGATACTGTTCAATGGCATGAGCCGAGAGCACCAGGGTCCCGCCCAGAGGATTTTTGTCCAATTCGGCCAAGGCGGATTGGATGTCCGCGTCATCTTTGTGGGTTTCTTTAAATTGCTCCAGAGCTTCTTCCGGTGTAATGTATTGCACCTCTTTCAGTTCTTCTATCTTGTCCAATTCTTGCTTCAAGGTCTTGATGGCTTCTTCGCTAATAGCATTATCAAAATACAAAGAAACATCCACTGTATCTTTGACGGAATTCACGGCGTAGTCGGCGATGGCGTTGACCAAAATCAAGGTTGTCAAAGAAAATAAAGTCAAAACAATGATGGTGATAGTCACCAAAGACAACCAGATATTGCGCCAGAAATGCTGCCAGGAAAAAGTCAGGATTCTTCTTGAAGATAAAAATAACATAATGATGACGTTAATTTTGACTTTTAGTTTTTTGATTATAAGACATAGCGACCCTTTTCTTCATCATAGGCAATCTTGCCGTCTTCCATCGCGATCACTCGTTTACGCAGAGAGTTGACCACTTCACGGTTATGCGTGACCAGCATCACCGTGGTTTTGAAACTGTTAATTTTCAAAAGCAAGTCTACGATTTCTCTAGTGTTAATAGAGTCAAGGTTGCCGGTTGGTTCATCGGCAATCAAAATTTTCGGCCGATGGGCCAAGGCTCTGGCAATAGAAACCCTTTGCTGCTGTCCGCCAGACAGCTCATCGGGAAATTCCTTGGCTTTTGGTTCCAATCCAACCAAAGCCAAAATCTGCGGCACCACATCTTTAATATGCTTTTTGCCATAACCGGCCACTTCCAGAGCAAAGGCCACATTTTCATAGACAGTTTTTCTGGGCAGTAATTTGAAATCCTGAAAAACCACGCCAATCTGTCGGCGGAGCATGGGAATGTCGGCTGTTCTGATCCTGGTAATATCCCAACCGCCCAGAATGATGCGACCCTCAGTCGGTTTCTCTTCAGCCACCAGCATTTTGACCAAGGTTGTTTTGCCGGTGCCAGAGCGGCCAACCAGAGACACAAACTCACCGGGCTTGATGTGCACAGTCACTCTTTTCACCGCTTCAGTACCATTGGGGTATGTTTTGGAAACATTACGGAGTTCAATCATATTAATATAAAGTTTATCCTGAATGGCTCTAATTTTTATAACTTATAATTTGCTCTGGCCTCTTGGGCGCATCTCATTTTCTCAAAAATACCCTGACTCCGACTACGCCCCCGCGGGTATTGCCAATGTTTTCAAAAGCGTCTTTGGTCAAATCCACTACTCGATCATCAACATAAGGACCGCGAGAAATCACCCGGGTAATAGTACATCTGGTCAAATCATCCAAGCGGCAAACCCACAAAGGCGTATCCAAGGGATAAACATTGGAAGCACAGCCCAATTTGTTTCGGGTCGTTAATTCGGTCGGATACCAGGAAGCCAGCGCTTCGTAAGTTGTGCCGTCAGGCTCGTCAAAAAGAGCGACTCTGGCATAGGGCAGATGAATCGTCGAGCGGATTAATTTATTTTCCAAATCAACCGTTGATGGTAAAGAGCGCCATGTTTCACCGACCTTGTCCCAATAGTACATCAGCTTGCGATTCATTTTAAGATTGGAAATGCCGACGGCCAGATAAATTGGTTTGCTTAATTGGCCCACGCTCCCATCATCAGCCAAGAGATCAAACTCCCAAATGGCGCTGGCTTTTTCTCCCGGCGCTTTGGTCAAAGGGAAGGTCATGTGGGAGTCCGGAATTTTTTTGAATCTGACCGTGACTGGTTCTATCACTGCTCCGGCCACGACCCCTACTTTAAAATCATTTTCCGGAGCGATGAACGTATAACCTTTGGCAATTGTTTCCTGATCCAATTTTAAAGTGTAAATTGTCGGCTCTGCCACTATCACGTTTTCCGGGTCGGGAATGTTTATTCCTGCCGTACTGGTGGCCAATTCATCGGCGCTAGCTGAATTCGGCAAAAGTGTTGCCAGAAAACCTACAAATAATAGACAAATAACTGTTTTCAAGAAAATCTTCATAAATAAAATTACTAGTTTAGCGCTAGTAATTTCATTATAGCAAATTTAAAAAAATAAGTTGAGCGAGTTATTAACAGATTAATTATGCGATATAGTCTTCGCTTTCTAACGCCGCTATTGCTTTTTTCTTTATCTCAATACTTGGGTCATCCGGGTCACGGGCAATTGTTGCCGCTAGCTCTTGGCGTAGTCTGGCTAGACTATTTATTTTTTCCGCCCTGGCTCTATCACCAGAGCCAACGTAACCCCCCATTCTTCACTTCTATCTGTCATAAAATTTTATGTCAATTTATAAATATTTTATTTTCTGGAGCCGATGGTCAGAATCGAACTGACGACCTTACCCTTACGAAGGGTCTGCTCTACCAGCTGAGCTACATCGGCTTAGGCGATGGTGGGCGATACCAAAATATAATTTTATGCTGTCGGCCCAAACAAGCTCAAAAGTCCCAAAATTAACCAACTAATAAAAATAAAAACCTCTATCACCTCTTGTTCAAAATCAAATTCCCATTTGGTCACAAAACCGGCTAGGGTAAAAATTACTGACAACCCCACAATCGGAGCCAAAAGCACCATTTTAAAATAATGATAGGTTATTAAATCATTGGAAACCCGTGTAACAGGACCGCCCAAAATCTCCAGTGATTGCTGAATCTCATAATAAAAATAAACAATCGCTCCTAAAAATTGTACCACAAATAAAGATAGGGCGACTTTTGCTCCCCGGCCTATCAGCTTGCCAACTTTTATAAAAAGACCTTTTGCCGCCAGCATATTTTATCTGATAGCTTCCAATAAAAACGCAATCCAAAAAATTTTTACGAGCGCCTGTTTAGCAAACCCGGAATGCGATACGAGAACTGAACTCGCGTCTCTTGTTTGTCTGCCTGCAATGTTTGGCCTAAGCGGGTAACGGGAACCCCCGCCTGCCATCACCTCAGCGGATAAGCGGAATCGAACCGCCACCTCAACCTTGGGAAGGTCGCGTACTACCACTATACTATATCCGCTCAGGACATGGCTGGCAGGGAACCCGTCTCTTAACCTTGGGAAGGTCACATAATAGCCACTATACCTGCCCGCCATCGCAAGCTTGAGCTTGCCCCGCCTGCCATGCCTGGCACTGGCGGGCAGGTCAGGCGTTGCAGGCGGGCGATACCCGCAAAATAATTAAAATTTAATGCCTTATGTTGGTTCCGTCAAGTTCGAGGCTTGTTCAGCGTTTTCCAAAAAAATATTCCTTCCATAACTGCCAATTGGATTTTTCTTCTATAGTTACCGCGCCAGCTACTTGTCCTGAGTTTTTTCTCGCCTCTGACACCAAAACCACTTTTTCGCCTGGTTTTTGCATATTCAATTTTTCCCTAGCTTCGCGGTCGACAAATCCGTCGCTCCGCAAATATTCTATCAAGCTAGATAAATTAGAATTCTGTCCCTTGAGTTCGGCAATTTCCTGTTCCAGCGTGTTAATATTATCTTTTGTTTTTTGCTGACTTTTTTTCTCTTTGGCTGTCGCTGCAACTACAAGCACAAGAAGCACTATGAGCCCAACAGCCAAGAGTTTTGAATGTCTGATTCTTTCCCAAGTTGTTTGCCCGGTATTATAATTGTATTTCATAAAATTTCGCTACAAAGCCATACCAACAGTGAAAATCAACATGCTCAAAATAATTAGAGCAGAAATAATTTTCCACCAAGTTTGCACTTTTTTTCTAGACATAAAAACTCTAAACTAAAATTATAATTAATATCAATGCTGGGTTGCGAATAAATCCAAATCTACAGGGTCTCACCGCCAGGATATTAAATATTGAATATTTAATATTTAATTTTTAATATCTTCGCTGGCAATTCACCGTTGGTGTTATTTACTCACCATTAGTTCTAGAACTACCTTTTCAGCACCGCCAGATACGCTTCCGGCGGAATATCCACCTTGCCGAGCGAGCGCATCTTCTTTTTGCCTTTTTTCTGTTTTTCCAAAAGTTTTCTTTTTCTGGTTACATCTCCGCCATAAAGCTTGGCGGTCACGTCTTTTCTCATGGCCGGGATCCGAGCTGAGGCAATTATCTTCCCGCCAGCATTTTTGCCGCTGTCTTGATAACCAAGGCACGCCTGGATTTTTACTTCAAACATTTGCCTCGGCAAAACGTCTTTTAAGCTTTCGACCACCTGGCGTCCCACCTGATAACTCTGATCTTTGTAAACAATGGTGGCCAAAGCCTCTACCGGCTCTTCGGCCACCAAGATATCCATTTTTTCCACCTCAGCCTTTTTGTAGCCAATAAATTCATAGTTTAGGGTGGCATAGCCTCGGCTGGCACTTTTAAGTTTATCATAAAAGTCCACCAGAATGGAACTCAGGGGCAATTCATAATGTAAAATTACTGAATCGCTGGAGAGATATTCGGTATTTTTATATACTCCGCGCTTTTCTTGAACCAGAGTCATAATTGAGCCCAAATATTCTTTGGGAGAGACAATATCTGCCTTAACCCACGGTTCCTGAACTTCCTCAATCCCCCCGGTGTTGGGCATCTCTTGCGGCGAGTGGATCACCAGCCAACCGCCCTCTTTGTCTTGATTTTTGCCAATTGAATTCTGTATTTTGATTTTATAGGCCACCGACGGCACCGTGACCACCAAGTCTAGGGCATATTCCCTCTTTAGCCGTTCTTGGATAATTTCTAGATGTAACAAGCCCAAAAAGCCACAGCGAAAACCATAACCCAAAGCCGGACTAGCTTCTGGCTCATACGACAAAGAAGCGTCAGTCAACTTTAATTTATTCAAAGAATCTCGCAAATGCTGATACTCGTTCCCTTCTTTGCAAAAAATACCGGCATAAACCATGGGTTTCACTTCACGGTAACCGGATAAAGAAAATTGTTTATAATTACTCTCATTCTCATAAAAATTGGTAATCGTATCGCCGACCTTGCAATCAGCAATTTTCTTTAAACCAGTCGCCAGATAACCAATTTCTCCCACCTTCAAGCCTTCTGTTTTCTTCATTTCTGGGTGGAAATAACCCACCTCAATCACCTCACTGGACGATTGACTGCCAATAAAATAAACTGCCTGGCCAGGTTTTATTTCCCCATTCACCACCCGGACATACGCCAAAACACCTTTATAATCATCAAATTTGGAATCAAAGATTAAGGCCTGTAAATTTTTATGACTATCACCTTTGGGCGGGGGAACTTTTTCCACAATCGTTTCCAATATCTTGTCTACGCCCAATCCGGTCTTGGCGGAAACCAAGAGTATTTCTTCTTTTCCGCAACCGATTAAATCAATGATTTCTTGGCTGGTTTTTGCCACGTCCGCCGCTGGTAAATCAATTTTATTGATAACGGGAATAATTTCCAGACCTTGCTCCATGGCCAGATAAAGATTGGCCAAAGTCTGCGCCTGAATCCCTTGTGACGCGTCGACTACCAGAAGCGCGCCCTCTACCGCCGCGAGTGACCGCGACACTTCATAAGTAAAATCAACGTGTCCTGGCGTATCAATCAAATTTAAAATATATTTGCCCTCTTCAACATTTTTTCCTTTGGGCTTGGCACTTGACGCTTTATAATTATACGTCATCCTGACCGGCGTTAATTTTATGGTGATGCCCCGCTCCCGCTCCAAATCCATTTGATCCAAAATTTGGTCTTTCATCTTTCTTTTTTCCACCGTGCCGGTCAATTCCAAAAGCCGGTCAGCCAGAGTTGACTTGCCGTGGTCAATATGTGCGATGATACAAAAATTTCTAATACGATTCATAAAAGCAATCTGGCAATATAACAATTTAACAATATAACAATTTATTTATTGGCGAATCTCTTTTTCCAGTCGTTAATTTCCTCGCTGCCGAGCATCAGACTGACTAATAAATAAACCAGGACACCGACGGCGCCGGCACCCAAAAATTGGATCAAAACACCGACGAAAGTCTGCATATCCACCGCACTGCCCAAAACATATTTGGCTAATTGAATACAAACCAAACCACCGAGCGAGGCCACTGATATTTTCAGGGTGGAAAACAAGATTTTCTTTTCATCCAAATCACCCAAACGGCATTTCAATATTACTACTAAAAATATCAAATTGACAATACTGGACAAAGAAAAAGCCAGCGCCAGCCCGGCCACGCCCATAGTTGGCGCCAAGGTAAAAGCCGCACTAATATTTATAACTACAGCCAATAAACTAATGATCACTGGCGTTTTGGTGTTTTGCAGAGCATAAAAAGCGCGGGTCAAAAGAGGAATCAATCCTTGGGCAAACAAAGAAATGGCGAAATAGCCGAGTGCTTCGGCCGTCAAGATCGTGTCCTCCCAGTCAAAAGAACCAGCGCCCAAGACCAATCTGACGATCTGAGCCCGAAAGGCAATCAGGAAAACAGAGATCGGAATCATTAAAAATAAAATCCGCCGGACATTGACCGAAACCTGCTCAATGAAACCGGCTTTGTTTTGACTGATATATTTTTCACTTAAAACGGGAAAACTAGCGATTGCCAAGGATATGGCGAAAATACTGATTGGCACGCTGCTCAAGTTGGCCGCCAGATTAAAAATTGCCAAGGAACCGGAAATTAAACCCGAAGCAATAATGGTCGTAATGACCTGACTCAGTTGATTGCCGGCCAAACCCACAGTGCGCGGCAACATTAAGCGCCCAATTTGCCTGACGGCCTTATTTTTCAAAGCCAAGATCGCTCGCCAGTGAAAACCGCTCCTGACCGCCGCCGGCCACTGAATCAAAAGATGAAGAAACGCCCCTAATACTACCCCATAGGCCAGACCAACCGGCCCGAAAATATCCACCAAGAAAACAATCCCCACAATAATGCCAAGGTTATACATCAAAGGCGCCAAAGAAAAAATAGTAAATTTTTTCAATGATTGTAAAATACCAGAAAAAACATTGCTGATTCCAAAAAATAAAATACTCAGCAGCATAATTTTGGTCATGCCAATCGCCAAGTCCAATTTTTCTCCGTTAAAACCGGGGGCAATCAGAGCGACAAAGGCCGGGGCCCAAAACCAAACAATTGCCCCGACCAGTAGAAAAACTATGGTAATAATATTAATGATTGCCGCTGAAAGATCCCAATGATTCAAATTGTCTCCGTTGATCGCGCTGACTTTTGGGGTGATTGGCACAGCTACGACGGCAATCTCATCCTCGGCCTGCTCAAGGGGCAAGCGGCCATTCTTGTTTTTCTGTTTGTCTTGGTCATGCCTGGATTTAAACTCCATAAACACCGGAATAAAGGCGGCCGACAGCGCGCCCAAGACCAAGGTATTAAAAATTAAATCCGGTAATTTAAAAGCCGCATAATAAGCATCCAAGACATCACCGGCTCCAAACTTGGAGGCTAACAAGCGGTCACGAAACAGGCCCATAATCTTGCTTAAAATAGAAAAAATCGCTATCACAATAGCGCTGCCAGTGGTGGTACCCTTCAGTTTTTTGAAGATATTTTTGATAAATGCCATTGGAAACAATATACCATTTTAAAGCTATTTTGGCAAAAACAAAAAGACGGATTTAAACAATCTCGTCTTTTATTTTTTCTTACTTTCCACCATTCCTGATCGCCGCTCTAATAAACTCCCGAAATAGCGGGTGTGGCTTTAATGGCCGTGATTGAAATTCCGGATGGAATTGGACGCCGAGCATACACGGATGATCTTTGGCTTCCACAATCTCTACCAATTTATTATCCGGGGAAACACCGGCAATCACCAAGCCGCCCTCTTCCAGAACTTTGCGATAATTATTATTAAATTCATAACGGTGGCGGTGGCGCTCGAAAATTTCTCTTTGGCCATAAGCTCGGCTAGCCAGAGAACCCGGTTTTAACCGACAAGGATAAGCGCCCAGCCGCATCGTGGCGCCGTAATCATTATTTTTCATTTTTTCTTTTTGCTCAGCCATAATATGAATGACCGGATTTTTGGTATCGGGCTCAAATTCTTCACTGTTGGCGTCGGCTGTTTTCAAAGTATTTCTGGCAAACTCAATGGTCATGATCTGCATGCCGAGGCACAGGCCGAAATAAGGCACCTTGTTTTCCCGGGCATATCTGGCCGCCGCGATCTTACCCTCCACGCCACGCTTGCCAAAACCGCCTGGCACCAATATGCCGTCCGCCTTTTTCAATAAATTCCACTCTTTCTTATCCTTGATTTCCAATTTTTCCGAATCAATCGGTACAATTTTGATGCTGACATTATTGATAAAGCCGGCCGCCTTAAGGGCTTCGTCCACGGAAATATAAGCATCACCATGAGCTGTGTATTTACCGACCTTGGCAATCACAACCTGTCGGCCATTGGCTGATTTTATTTTTTTGACCAAATTTTGCCACTGCCTGAGGTCGGGTTTTTTGTTGGCAAGATTAAATTTCCTAAATATTATTTCTGACACCTTGGCCTTGGCAAAATTCAAAGGACACTCGTAAATACTGGAAATGGTCGGAGCCGGCACCACCGCCCGTTCATCTATATCGCAAAACATAGCGATTTTATCCAAAAGGTCTTGGGGAATATCATAATCGGAACGGGCTAAAATCATATCCGGGTGGATGCCGCGTTTTTCTAATTCCTTCACGGACATCTGCGTCGGTTTGGTCTTCAACTCGTGTGAAGCTGCGAGCCAAGGTAAGAGGGTCAGGTGAACAAACATGACGCGCTCGTCGCCCATCTCGTGGTGAAATTGGCGCGCCGCTTCCAGATACGGTTCACCCTCGATATCACCTACCGTGCCGCCGATTTCCACCATCAAAAAATCAGCTTTGGCTCTCTCGGCCGCTGTTTTAATAAAGTCCTTTATTTTATTGGTAATGTGAGGCACTACTTGAACCGTCTTGCCCAGATACTCCCCTTTTCTCTCTTTTTCCAAAATCTCCTGATAAATCTGACCCGAGGTCAGGTTGGAATGTCTCGACAAGGGTACATCAATGAACCTTTCATAGTGGCCGAGATCCAAGTCCGCCTCATAACCATCATCGGTCACAAAAACTTCCCCATGCTGGAAAGGACTCATCGTGCCAGGATCGGGGTTGAGATAAGGATCCATTTTGATAGTGGATACCCGATAACCGCAAGCTTTTAAAATCGCTCCGATCGAAGCCGAAGCGATACCCTTGCCGAGTCCCGAACACACGCCACCAGTCACAAAAATAAACTTTGTCTTCATTTTTTAAACTATAAATAAATTACTGGAAGAAAAATGCGGATCATGAGTCAGATCAATTCTCATCTTCTTTAGGGCCTTTTCATCTCCAGGCGTGGGCATATGCGTCATGTGCATCTGGCAACCCTGCAACTCTTTGAACTTGCTCAAAGCTGATTTGATAATAGTATTGGAAGAAGCCAGCATAATGAGCATCATTATAGTCTCATCCAAATCTAGGCTGGTAGAATTAGAATTTAAAATTTCTTTTTTTGACAAAGAAGCATTTTTCATAAAATCATCCGGGATTAATGGGATGTCCTCCCTCAAGCTGACCAAAGACTTTAGGGCCTTAATAATCAAAGTCGCGGCCGCATGCATCCATTCTGAATTGTGGGCCGTAATAATCTTGCCGTTTTTCAATTGCAAAGCCGCCCCGCAGGCAATGCCCTGATATGTTTCTCCTTTGCTAAAAGCTTCTTTGCCAATTTTTCTGGCCAACCCTACCACCAGTCTCTCCTCTATCTTTATATTGTTTTCCTCCATCAAGCGATCGGTTATTTCTACCGCTCTTTTGCCGCCAGTCCCTATGGCATATTCACTATTATAACGAAAATGCCGCCTAATGATTTCTTGTCGGCAAGCTTGCACCACCAATTTGTCATTAGTAATAGCAAAACCAGCCCGATTCACTCCCATGTCGGTTGACGACTGATAAGGCAATCTTTTATTGGCGCCCACAATTTTTTCCAAGAGCCTCTTCAAAATCGGAAAACTCTCCACATCGCGGTTGTAATTAACTGCCACCTTGCCATAAGCTGCCAAATGGTAGGGATCTATCAAATTATAATCCCCAATATCGGCGGTGGCCGCTTCATAAGCCACATTTACCATGTGTTTCAAGGGTAAATTCCAAACAGGGAATGTTTCAAATTTGGCATAGCCGGACTTTTTGCCTTGCTGATGATCATGATAAAGCTGCGACAAGCAGGTTGCCATTTTGCCGCTATTCGGCCCGGGGCCATTGACCACCACAATCGGACGCTCTGTTCGAATATAAGGATTCCTACCCAAACCGTCTTTGCTGACTACAAAATCCACATCGGTCGGATAACCCTTTATCTCATAGTGGGTATAAATCTTGATACCTCTTTTTTCCAATTTATTTTTGAATTTTATCACCGCTGGCTCGCCTTTGAAGCGAGTGATGACGACCGTCACCATATCTAATCCCAATGACCGCAAATCATCAATCAATTTCAAAATAGCAAAATCGTAAGTGATGCCAAAAGTGCCCAAAACCTTGCCCTGCACAATATCATCAGCATAAATGCACAAAATAAACTCTAGCTTGTCTCTCAATTCTTTTAGCAACTCTAGCTTTATATTTGGGTCATAACCCGGCAGGCATCTGGCGGCGTGAAAGTCATAGCCCAGCTTTCCCCCAAATTCCAAATAAAGCTTATCATTAAATTTTTTTACTCTTTCCAAAATCGCTCTGGTCTGCTCTTGCAAATATTTTTTATTATCGAAAGCTGCTGAGGTATAATTTTTATTCTTCAGCATATCACAATACTTATTTTAATTAAGCGCTATAATTTTAATAATAATTTCCGCCTTCATTCCTCGGCCACAATCAACTGCCACCTGATAGTTTCCTACCTCTTTCAGAGGTTTTTCTAGTTTTATATGCTTTGGCTCCACGATCAACTGGCGCTGTTGCTTTAGCACTTCGGCAATATCTTCCGTGCTAATCCCGGCAAATAATTTTCTTCCAACCGCCGCCCTGGCCTTTATTTCCAGTTGCATACCTTGCAGCCTGACAGCCAGCTCTTGTTCTTTGTTTAATCTCTCTTGGGCTAATCTTTCAATTTTAACTTTTTGTTTATCTAACGCGGCCAGCTTTTCCGCTGTGGCCGCCGTGGCTAATCCTTGGGGTATTAAAAAATTGGTCGCATAGCCGTCAGAAACATTTTTTACTTCACCAGCCCGGCCCAAAGTTTTGATGTCTTTTAATAAAATGACCTGCATTCAATTAATTTTCAATTACTAAATTTACAATCTTTAAACAATGTTTTAATTTTTAAAATTAATTGAAAATTTTGAAATTATTTTTACTTGCCTTCCAACAAAAACTGAATTGCCCTGTCCAGCTGCGGGTCTTTGCCGGCGTTAAGATCATCCTGCGTTCTTTCTATGGTGATATCCGGGGCAATGCCTTCTTTATCGATGGTCCGGCCCTTGGGCGTCAGCCAGCGGGCAATAGTCAGCTTAACAGCCGAGCCACCTGGCAAGTCCTCCAACTCCTGTACCGAGCCTTTGCCAAAAGTTTTTTCACCGATCAAGGTGGCCAGGCCGTGATCTTGCAGGGCGCCGGCCACGATTTCCGAGCCAGAGGCCGAGCCACCATTGACCAAAACCACTGTTTTGAATTTGTTCAGCCGAGGATCAGCAGAAGCCAAGTTTATCTTTTCATGGTCGGAAAATTTTTCCATAACCACTGCCTTGCCAGCCTCCACCCAGGCATTGGCCATGGCAATCGCCGAATCCAGATAACCGCCGGGGTTGCTGCGTAAATCCAAAATCAGACCGTCCGGATTATCCTTGACGACATCTAGAACTGCCTGGTCGAACCGTCCCATGGTGTCAGCATTAAAATTGGTTACTTTGATGAGCGCCACTCGCTTGTCACCCAAAATCTCATACTGGCTCTTGTCAATTTTTTGCAACTGCACACTGACGATTTTTATCTCGTCTCTGGTGACGGCGATATCCATGGTTTTCTGGTCTTTGGGGCGGTAGATCTTTAAATTGACAATTGTACCCTTATCGCCTCTGATTCTATTAACGGCATCATTGACATCAATATTTTCCGTACTAAAACCATCAATCGATAATATCACGTCAGCGGCCATAATTCCGGCTTTTTCTGCTGGCGATTCCGGCAGGGGGCTAACCACGGTCAAAACCTCGTTGCGAATACCAATTTCCGCCCCAATACCCTCAAATTTGCCAGCTAGACTCTCTTGAAAATCACCGGCGGTTTGCGGTTCCATGAAAGTGGAAAAGGGATCACCTAGACCAGCCACCAACCCAGACAAGGCGCCATAAAGCAATCTGGTTTCCCCAACTGGCCGGTCAACATATTTTTCCTGTATTTTGCCCCAAACATCCCAAAATAACTGGAAATCAACGTCCTCACTCAGATAATCGGGGAGAGCGTCCTTCTGGCCTGATACCTGGCCATAGTTTTTTTCTGCCTGCTCGGCCGCACTGGGAGTAATTGTTACCTCCTTCTTACCAGCCCAAAAACCGGCCGCGAAAATAATGATTAGTAAAACAGTCCCACTGTAAAAAATGACGCTTTTTCTAAAAAAACTCCCGCCCTTTTTGTCAGAAGCCGGGGATGTATTGTTTTCCATTTAATTTTGAAGTTAAAAAATAATTCAACGTTTCTATTATAACATATTCACTCTTAAAACCAAATAGTGTATAATAAACTTATCAACCAATTAAATTCAACCCTATGCTCGATTCTTCAAAGGACCTACTTTTTGTGGTTTTGGCGATCTGCGCCATCGCTTTTACCACTTTTGCCTGCTGGCTCATCTATTATTTCATCGCCATCGTCAAGGATGTTTACAGCGTCACCAAGGGCATCAAGAAAAAAGTTGACCTGCTCGATGATATCCTAAAAACCATCAAGGAAAAAATCAACAGTACAGCCAGCTATGTGGGATTAATCTTCAACAGTGTGGAAAAAATCGTTGACTACTTTCAACAAAAAAAGACCTCTTCCGATCGTCCGGCCAGTAAAAAATCAGCTAAGGTAAAAATGGAAGAATAAACACAATTAAAAAACCGCTCCGAATTCATTTCGGAACGGTTTTTTAATATCTAACAATGCCAAAATCCCAAGGTCAAACAAAGTCCAAAATCCAAAAATAATTTATTAGGATTTTAAGCTTTGAACTTGATTGGAAATTTGGATTTTGACATTGTTTTTTTACCCATCTGCGACCCTACTTGCCTACCATCTATGATCTCCTACGCCGCGTCTTTTCCTCGCAATACTACGAATGGGGTCTTTAACAGAATGACCAAATCTTGCTTCAGGCTCCAGGTCTCGATATAGAGCGTATCTAGTTTGACCTCGGTTTCGAAATCAAGGGTGGAGCGGCCAGAGACCTGGGCCAAGCCAGTGACGCCTGGTTTGATGTTTAATAATTTTTTGTGATGTTCTTCATACCTGGCCACCTCGCCCGGCTCGTGCGGCCGAGGGCCAACCAAGCTCATCTTGCCGATCAAGACATTCCAAAAATTCGGTAATTCATCCAAGCTGGTTCGGCGCAAAAATTTGCCCATGCGGGTAATGCGCGGATCATCTTTCATCTTGAATAACGGCCCGTCAGCGCGCTCATTGGCTAGTGCCAATTTTTCTTTCATTTTGTCCGCCCCGACAACCATGGAGCGGAATTTATAGAGAGTAAATTTTTTGCCTTTAGCGCCGACGCGTTCGGCTCGATACAAAACCGGTCCCAGAGAATCCAGCTTCACCAGAGCGGCAATAATCAAGAACACCGGCGACAGAATTATCAAAAATAATAAAGAAAAAATAATATCCATTATCCTTTTGGCCACGCGCCCCCAGCCATCCAAGGGTGTTTTCTTTATTTCCACCAAAGGAATGCCATTGAGAGTTTTAATATCAATATTCGTCCGCCTGGCGCCGAGCAGGTCAGCGGCGTATTTGAAATCCAAATGGTAAGTGTTGGCCAGATTCATCAGCTGTAAGGTTTCTTCACGAGTCAGATTGGGATCCGCCTGGATAATCTCGTCGACTTTATCCTCGCTCGCCAACTCATCGACCTTCTTGGCCAGTTCGCCGTTGGTGCTTTTGGAACGGTAGATGATTTTATAACCCAGGCCCGGATTGCGGTAAAACTCGGCCGCCAAGATGTCGCTGGTATTATCCGTGCCCACGAGGATCACCCGATGCACGCCAATCTCCCGGCGGTAAAGCAGGCGCTGGACAGCGCGAATCAGCAGATGGGCCAAACTGATATAGATAATGGCCAAAACCCAAGCGGCCAAAACAATAAACCGCGAAGTGAATAATTCGCGGGAAAAGAAGAAAATCAAAATCACGCCCAGAGCGCCGGTGGAGCAGGCAAAGAATATTTTGTTTAACAAATCAAAAATCTTGCGGCTCGGGCTCATGGAAAATAATCCGGCCAAAGCAAAAATCAGAAGCCACAAAAGCGCGATCCAATAGACCCAGTGCATATAACTGCTCTGGCCCAAACTAAAAACCACTTCCCGCACGTTTTCCGTATAAATTTTGGAGAAACGCAAAGCGTAAGCTGACCAACCGGCCAAAACTAAAAGCGCATAATCAATCGGCACTAAGACAGAAGAAAAAACTATTTCCGCTTTCTTCATACTCCTAAAAATTACTAATTAATTACCTGCCCAGATAGACATTTGTCTAGGCGGGCAAATATACAAATAATAACACAAAAAATAACCCTAAAAACGAGCTAATATAATTTTATCCCCTATTTTTTTTATTGTCCATAATTGACAAATAACAGTTTTTATAGTATTCTAAAAAAGTCCTAGTCAGCCCGATGATTGCTCCGGCTTTACGTCGGAGAGGAAAGTCCGGACACCCTAGTCGTGGCAGTCGTGAAAATGACCGGGCATACGCGGAACAGTCACAAATTTCCGATCGTAATTTGTGACTGGTCAATCGCCAAACCCAGGGAAAGCGCAACAGAAAGTAAACAGCCCACTTCCAAATTTATTTGGGAAGGCAATGGTGAAACTGTGCCCCGATGCTCATAAATTAATTTTTATTGGACATCGGGATCCCGACAGCGTCAGCTCGTCGGGGCGGTAAGAGCGCACACTTTTCTATGGCGACATAGAATTGCGGCAAGCCCTGCCTGGTGCAAGTCCCCTAACGGACGTTTAGATAGATAATCATCATCTGGTATTATTTTTAAATAGTACTGGAACAGAATCCGGCTTATGACTGGCTGGGATAAATAAAATTCCATTCCTTTAAAGGAATGGAATTTTATTTTTTATTTTGTTCTTTTCCTTCTACCACAATCAACGCGTGGAAATCCTGATACAATTCAAACTTACCCGGTAAATTGACCTCAAACAATTTCCTCAGATACTCATAATTAAATTTCCTGGCCAATCGCCTTGCCTGAGCCAATCGCCTCGTATACTCATCAATCACAAACACCGGCCAATCCAAGGCGTAAAGCAAAATACTATCAGCCGTTTCCGGGCCCACTCCTTTTAATTTCAAAATTTCATCTCGCAACTCCTTAATATCACGCTTCATCAATCTTCCCACTCCCCCACTCTCCAAAATATATTTTGCCACGCCTTGTAAATATTTGGCTTTCACTTTATAAAATCCGCTCGGCTGAATTGATTTCTCCAGCTCAGTCGATTTTAGTTCTGAAATTTCTTTCAACGAACATTTCTTGGCGCGCTTTAAATTGGCAATAGCTTTGGTCACATTTTGCCAATTGGTATTCTGGGTCAAAATCGCGCCAATAATTACTTCTTCTCTTTGCCTAATGGTTTTTGGCCGTCGGCACCACAAACCCCACTGCCCTTCCGGCGCGCCATGTTTTTTTAATAATTCACGATAGAGAGAAAGAAAATTATTCATCTTTTAATAAATCAACCACAACCCGGCCAAGATCAAAATTAGCGCCCCGCCTTTCAACCATAAATTTGCTTTATTTAATTCTTCCTTTAAAATCTTTGGCGCCTTAAAAGATAAAAAGATGGTTAGCGCGAAAACAAAAATAATCTGCGCTCCTTCCAAAGAATAGACTAATGACACTGGCCCGAGCGACAGGGCCAGCATATTTAAAAGTATGGCCGCCGAATCCAAAAAATTCACCCCAATAATGGCGGCCCAAACGCCTGTTTTTATCTCAGGAGTACTAGCCGCCAAATCACGCCTAATTTTTGAAAAAAATAAAAACCCCGGTATCATTAAAATCAAAATAAGCGAACTCCACCACCAAGCGGATATCGGCTCGAAAAAATCACTCAACCGGCTAAAGCTGACCGCGTAACAAGAATAAAAAAAGCACGCCGCGGCCATCACGCCGAGGGCCTTGGACCAGCGCCAGCGGCCATCGCCCCGGTGCAGAGAGGCCAGTATTCCGCCCGTGATTAATAGCACAAAAGCCACGCTCTGGCTGAGGGATAGGGTTTCTCGAAACAGCAAATAAGCGATAGCGAGATTAAAAACCGGGATCAATTGCCACAAAATATTGATCCGGCTGATTTCCTCTCTTTGCAAAGCGACAACATAAAAAATAGCGCCTAGCAAATAAAATGCCGAGGCTAAAAATATATATAGCCCAGCGTGCCAATCTGGCAGATCTATCTTCACCAATAAAGCTACTGGTAGAACCATGATATTCAAAAACAGCGCCAGGCATAAATAAACAAACGGATTTTTAATCCGGTTGGAAACAAGATGCTTTTCTCCAATATTGACCAACGCCCACAAAAAATGGGCGCCAAGCGCCAGAAATATCCAGTTCATAAAAAATATAAATG
>JAAZMX010000008.1 GCA_012798565.1 Candidatus Kuenenbacteria bacterium | reverse complement strand
TGTTTTCTAGTCAATAGCTTCGCACCACTTCCATGGGGGTTTTCATCCCTATCCCCATATGTGGCCTCTCGGTATTGTAGTAATGAATAAACTCCGGTATCTCTTTCTGCCAGACCCTTAAACTACGGGTTGTTCTAGCCAAACATTCTTGTTGGATCGTTCTAATAAATCTTTCAATATGACCATTATCCGTGGGTCGTCTCACCCGTGAATGGCGATGATCTATCCCATCAGATATTAGTTGTTTACTAAACCATTTAGCAAACTCGCTCCCATGATCAGATTGGATCATTTGGAAATTAAAACTAGCTTCTTGCCTTGCTTCACGATAGAAGCATACGCTTTGCCAAGAGTTGACCTTAATGACTGGCTTGGCATAAGCCCACCTAGAACAGGTATCGATTAAGGCGTAAAGATAAAGTCCTTCCTCGGGCAGTCCTTCACGCATGGAGTCAATTTCCACTAAAATCCCTGGTTTTTCAGAGGTTGGCCTTAAGGAGTAGGTGTGCCACTTTTTCCATTTACTGGGGTAGGTGTAGTGGTGACGTTTTAAGGTTCTTTTGACCGAGGACAAACTAACGCTTAAGCCATTTTTAGTTAATTGATGATGGATCACCTCAGCACAACGGTGATACTTAATACGATGCGCCAGAATAGCTGAAACAATTTCACTGGGCAAAGCCAAGGGATGACTTTTGGGCCGAGAACTTTCCGTGGGGATAATGAGACGATTACTTAGACTGGCTTTTTTGACCCAACGGCTGATAGTACTATGGTCAAAACCAGTATACCTGGCAGCTTGTCTCATACTCCAACCTTGTTTTAAGACCAGGTTGGCAGTCTGCATCCGAAGACGCGGTAGATTGGGGTTCATAGTGTATGGCATATACCGTCAGGATAGCACAGGGTGGTGCAAAGGTATTGAACCATAACAAAGAGTTGACAATATTTAACTCTTTCATTAGAATAAAAATAATTGCGTAGAGGCCGAAGTGGCGGAATTGGCCCGCCTCGCGTCGACGCGAGTCGAGACGGGTAGACGCACACGACCTGTCTGCCGGCAGGCAGGCTCAAAATCGCATTGATGTGTATTATGTTTATGTAATAAAAAGTGTCAGGGTGAATTATATCTATGTCGGCATTTCAGATAATCCTGAACGGCGCATTGAACAACATAATAAGGGCTATAATAAAACCACAAAACCTTATGCCCCGTTTAAATTATTAAAAGCAGAAATGTTGGCCGATAGAGAACAAGCCAGAAAAAGAGAGAAATATTTAAAATCCGGATTTGGCAAAGAATATTTAAAATCCATAGAATAATTATTGTATATTTACCCCGCTGATACTTTTGCCGCGGTGGCGGAATTGGTAGACGCGCACGACTCAAAATCGTGTGGAGAAATTCATGAGAGTTCGATTCTCTCCCGCGGCATAGGTATCGGCAGGTAAAATCATAACCAAATATTGCTAATTGAACCAAACTAGAGTATACTTTAAAAGCAAGGTTGGAAAACCTTTTTTAATTTCCAAACCTATAACGCGGGGTAGAGTCCCGCGGCCGCGGGACGAGGCCCATAACCTCGAGGTTGTGGTAAAAATTTAATATCGCGGGGTAGAGCAGCCTGGCAGCTCGCGAGGCCCATAACCTCGAGGTCGCCGGTTCAAATCCGGCCCCCGCAACCAAGTTTCGCATCGCGTGTTTTTATGAGGGCCTCAAAGCCCTCCTTTGCGTTATAATTAGCCAAGATTTTGTTATTGAACACCAGTTCGGAAAATACCTGTGTGGCTATCTCCCGCTTTTCGCTATCAAGAGCGTGTTTATAGTATAAACTGGCGTTTTTCACCAGTTCGGAAAAAGTTACAATATAATTCAGCATTTCACCAGCCGCCTCTTTATGAGCCGCTGTTTTTTGTTCCACCATTTCTAACTCCTGCTTGAGCTTGCTTTCTTGCTCACCAATATCCTCGATGGACATTACATTATTTCTCAAAAGAGTAATTTTATTTTTGGTCAGATAATTCAAATCAGCGTAAATCCGCTTGCGCTCATTATTTAGATCATCCAGTTCGCTGTTTCTTTCTTGGTTAATGTTATCCAGACTGCCCTTGGCCCGTTCCTCAATCTCCATTAGCTCCTCATCCGTAAAATGGATTTGGCCAAGCACTTTCGCCACTTCCTCGTCTATTTTATCCTCCCGCAAATTCTTTTCTGGGTTAGCACACCCATCCTTGCACCGGCTGCGATAATAATTGATACCTTTTTTGGTATAAGGTGAATATGACCGGCCGCACGGGCAAGCTATCAGTCCTCGGTAGATATAAAAATCTTTATCCATATAGTGAATACACTTGTTCCGCTTTTTAAGAGCTTCCTGAACTTTATTATATAAGGCGACATCAATCAACGGCTGATGATTGCCGGTGATGTATTTTGTATTATCCTTTTTGTCAATTTTCAATTTGCCGATATAAAAAGGGTTAAGTAAAATATGTTCTATGGTTTTGTCATTGATAGGATGAAGGGTTTGCGGTATGTCTTCCGGCTTTACTCCCGACAATATTTCCTCTCTGGTTCTGTTTCGCCTCATTGGTTTAGTGGTCAATCCTTGTTTGTTCGCCCAATTAGCCAGCTGTCTCAAACCCCATTCGCCGGTAGCATACATTTCAAATATTCTTCTGACTATTGGCGCTCGTTCCGGGTCAATCGGTTTATTGCCCGATCCTTTGTCCAGATAGCCGATGGGAGCAAAATAGGTACACTTGCCCTCGCTCCGTAATTTGTCATGCGCTAATTTAACTTTTTCCCTAATTACTCTTGAGTAGTGAGCGGAAAACATATCATCTATATCCATATGCAATGCGCCCGAGCTGGTTTTTTCATAGTTGGCTTGCACGAATTTAATATCAATTCCCATCTCTATCAAATTTTTGACCACCATCCCATCGCGGTTATTCCGGCTAATTCTATCCCAACACAAACAGATTACCCCTTTAAACTCACTACCCATCAGTTTTTGAATCAGTATTTGAAACTTTGGCCGTTCAATACGATATTGGATAATGCCGTTTTTATCAATGGCCATATCTTCCTTTTGCTTAAAAGCCGAGTGTTTTTCCTCTATAATTCCGTTTTTGCAAAATCCGTCCAAGGAATAATCAGCTATATCAAATTTATAATCAACGGCAAATTTTAGACACTGATTTTTTTGATAATCAATAGAGTTTTTTTGATTCTCACTATCATCAGTGCTTTTTCTGGTGTAGATTAAATATCGTTCGCTGTATTTGGATTTTTTATTTGAATTAGCCATATAATTTTACTAAACCACTCTGGACTGGAAGTCCAGAGGTTCCCCTCGGACTGAAAGTCCGTTATTAATAATTAGCTAGGTGTTATTTGGAAAATATCATCTTCCCATGTTTGTCCTTGTGTTGAACAATCATCCTATTAGCCACGTTGCCAGAAGTAACAAAAAGATACTGAAGTTATGGACTGAAAGTCCAGAGATTAGAACTCAAAGGGGGACATTTAAATTAAAATTGGTATAATAATCTCATCGCTTGCCCTTAATGATTCCTCTAATTTTTTTATTCTATGTTCTCTGCAGTTCATAGTTATTTATTGTTTTCAATTTTTTTAAATTCCTCAATGTTGTCCTCAATGGTTTCCTTGTCCAAAAAAATAGTTTTACTATTATCACCCTGATTACGTTTTTGGCTAACCACAAATTGTTCAAAACGTTTTCGCCTTTCACTATCTCCAAAATAACCATTCTCTTCGATGAAATAATTAAGATCCCAACAAAAGGATGGCATTACTTCGTTATCAATCAACCACAACTGTTTTTCCAGCCTTTTAATATTAGATTTATAAGACATATATAATTTTAATTTCTAAAAGTCTTTTTTTCCAAGACCAGCCTTTCAATCTTCTCCAAGCGACTTTCAAGCTCCCAGTCCTTTTCTAGCCGCAGTGCGCTTAAAAAATGATTCGCCAAAAAACCAAGAGTATTAGCGATCCGCACGTCTATTTCTCCAGTACGCACCCTGTTTATTGAGTCCTCAAGCAGATTCTTGACGCTTGCAATGTCTCTAACCTCAATCTTTGGTAATGGTTCAGCTAGGCGTTTGAGCTTCTGTGACCCGCCTTTTGACAAGGCTAATTGTCTCTCCTCTTTAATATCGGGGTTATGAGCAAAGCAGTAATCACTTTTGTCCATTGGCCATGCTTCGCACTGCTTTCCGTTCAATTTAATAAATTTACATTGTTTATCTGACATATTTGTTAACTTATGGGGTGTATCCCCCTAAAACGTGAAGGTTGTGACGGTTGTGAAGATTTTTGGGGATTATTAAAAATAGGGAATTACTTATATTAGCTAAAAGAAATTTGACCAATATTAGTATTTTCATTTTTTTCTATGCCTGTATTATCGTTCACATCCTTCACATCGTTCACACTAAAGCCGTATTTACTAAACAGTATTTCTAACCTCTCCTTGTTGTCTTTGGCTATATATCTCCCATCCCTGCTGTGCTTGGTTTTTATTTGTAATTTATTTCTTAATATCTTGCCGATACTTCCGCTAGTTAGTTCTTTTTGGTCATCTCGTGCCCTGTTATACTCTTCGGCTATATTTTTGACAAAAATAGTCTCATTGTCTTTAAGATTATAAATCGCTTCAATAATTTTGCTTTCAAAGCCTAGAGAGCGGTCATCTATCAGTTGTTGATTGTATTGAATAATAAAATCCTCAATCAGTTTTTTTGCCCTCTCGTCTTTGATAATACACAGAATAGAATTTGTTATTTGTCTTAGCCTCGGTTCTATGCTTTTATCCAGCTTATTATCAAATTGAAAATTATTATTAAAGTTTTTAAACCTAAATAGCAAGAGCTTGTTTCTGATTTGAGTAGCTTCATCCTGAAATGAATTAGGCAAATTGAGCGGTATATCTTCCCTTAATTTTGCCTTGGCCATTACTTCGGTTAAACACCTGCTCTCTAACGCCAAGTCTTTATAGCCGAATCTCGTGGCTATTATTTTCGGACAATAACAGTTAAAAGCTTTTACATCCCATTTTTTCTTATTATCTCCCTCGCTTCGGAGTACTGGCTTTCCTCGTTCATAGCCGCAATTCAATATCTTAATTATTTCCGCATAAGTATCTGAATTGGCAAAATCAGCCTCGTCCAATACCAGCGTCCCCCTGAATTTATCAATAATTCTAAACACCGCGCTGGTAGAAATCGCGCCTGACGCAAACATTGGCCGATAGCATAAATTTCCTATTACCTCTAAAGCCCTTGATTTGCCACTTCCAAAATCGCCGGTAAAACGCAGGTAAAGTATATTGGGGAGCTTGTCATACAAATAAGTTAATAAAACATAATAAGAGGCGATAATTTCAAAAGTGGACGAGATATCAAGATATTTGTGTATAAAATTTTGTATTTCAGAAATCAGCTCAAATTCTGAATTATACAGTTCTATGCCCGAAGGAAACAGCACCACCCCTTTGTCAATTAGCTCCAAGTCAGCGGGATAGGGAGCTAGAATGACATTATCAAGCTCTATTTTCTCCCATGCCTGCTCTTCCTCGTCTTTATAGGCCAGTAATCTTGTGTCCCTGTATTCTGGACGATAAATCATCTCCACCAATTCCCCGTCATCTAAAATAGCATTGGTGACGAATTTTTCATTTTGCATATTTTTTAATTTACATTTAATAATTTTTTAATTCATGTATTGCTTGTTCAAAATCTAAATTCTCCTGCTCCATTAAAAAACGAATGGCGTTACCTTTTGCGCCACAACCAAAGCAGTGATATACTCCTTTTTCCTTATTGACAAAGAAGGAGGGAGTTTTTTCATCATGAAACGGGCAAAGCCCCTTGTATTCTTTTCCGTTTTTTCGTAACTCCACATAGCGACCAACAAGATCAACTAGATCAACGCTTTTTAACAAAGAATCAATATCAATGTGCTGCTTTTCAAATTTGGCTTTATTGTAGGTAATGACTTTCCTTTTAAGCCAGTTGAATTTTCTAATTTGTTTTTGGTAATCATCAATCATTGGCAATATAAATGTTTCAAAGAAAAATTTATCTTTTTTAAATTTTTTACTGTTTAGTTTTTTGATTTCGCCATCAAATTCATCAATTTTCTGCTCAAACACTTGAACCAGCCCATCGTTGCATTCCTCTAAAAATATTTTTTGAGTATTCATATTATTATTTACCAAAAATTAGATGTTTTATGGTTATAAGCCCGTCAATATATTTTTTGGGGTCAATTTTTAGTTTTCCCTGATAGAACAATTTTTCAATTTCTTCACACTTCGGCTTGTTATCAAAAACAAAAAACACCACATTTCCTTCCCTGCGGGTGTTCTCAAATTTCATCCCCATGGAAAATAAAAGTGATGCGATATATTGATCCTTCGTTTCAAAAAATTCAACGTATTTGATTTGTTTCTCCATATTTTTTAAATAATTAATAATTTAAGTTGCCAAAATAAAAAAGCCGATGCTTATAACATCGGCTTCTTGAAAATAAAAAAGGTAAAATTTATATTCAAGAAAAATCGATATTATAAACGATTTTTTCTCAAACACAAATTTTACCTTTAGGATAGAGTCCTGTGCTTTTATTTTTTGTAGGCGGTTAAAGCTTCCGTCGGCTTACTATGGTAAGATCTGCTCATTTTTTAGGACATTGGCAATAGATTTTTTTTGAGGAGGTCATCAACCCCCGATGCCAAGCTCCCTTAAAAATGATGATTGAGTTAGAGATTTTTAAAGTACCTAAGTTTCATTATACACTACTTGATTTTTCTGTCAAGCTTTTTGTGTTGATTTTTCTCCCAAACGGGGGTAAAGTGAAGATATAAACAATCTAGTGCCTAAACCCCGATTTTTTCGGGGCATGGCGTGAAATCCGTGTAGGATAGAGAACTCCTCGTTCAGTATCCTACACGGTCATGTCCCGAAAGGGATATGGGTAGCCGCAAGGTTGCCGCTGGCGAGGAGCTTTTTAGTAATTAAATGTAGATTATATGAAAAAACAATTTACAATTTTATCTATTTTGCTCTTTTCTTTTGGGTTATTTTTTGCCCAATTTTTTAATGCCTCCGCGGCTGTAACAGTTTCAGATATAAGTGAAATTCCTAAAATTACTTCAATTTCTCCAGCAAATGTAAGAATAGGAGAAACTATTGAAGTAATTGGAGAAAATTTCAATTTCATTAATCAAGCAGAGGGCGGAGCAGCAGGTAAAACTATAGGAATTGCCCTTACGCCAACGATTAACACTACCCCTATTTGTAGCGGGGTAATAACAAATTTTTCAAATACAAATTTAACAATACAAATTGGACCATGTAATTCCCCTGGACAAGCCGCCATTTCTTTGGATTACTCTGCAAATATTGAAGGACACTCCGAATATCACGGGAGTATATCAGATTCTTATGGCCCACGGTTTACCATTATAGAAGCTTGTGAATGGGAATGTAGTAATTGGAATAACGAAGGATGCCCCAAATCAGGCGTAATGACGGAAACAAGAATATGTGTAAAACCAGAGGGGTGTGAGTCTTTGACCACACCAATGCCTGCTACTTCTAAAACTACATATTGCGTTCCATCAAATCCAGTTTGTACTTTAGATGACTATAATTGTACTGAATGGAGCGTTTGTGAATACAAACTTACTTCAAAGGGTTTTGAAACTATTCAGACTAGAAGTTGTCCTACAAGAATAGCTTGTGATTCAGAAGCAAGTACACGACCAGTCGTTCAGCGATCTTGTACTATTATACCGCAATGTACATATTATAGTTGGTCATGCAGTTCCTGGAGCACCTGTTCTCCCAGTGGCGCTCAAACGAGAACTTGTAATAAGAATTCAAATTGTGAAGGGGGCACTTCATCACCAGCAACTACTCAATCTTGCACCTATACTCCAACCTGTTCCGCTGACACGTGGCAATGTGGTAATTGGGGGACTTGCTCCCCACAAGGTATTCAGACGAGAAGTTGTACTAGAACTTTTGATTGCTCGTCAGTTGAAACAGCCTCGCCAGCTACTTCGCAATATTGTGAATCTTCCTATCAACAAAATTACCAAAGTCCATCTGCTAATTCAGATATTGTTACCAACCAAGACGCTATTATAAAAGCAACAGTTAAATTAATTTGTCCAATTAGTTCAACCTTAGCAAGCCAGGGTTCAGGCACGGTAATTAATTCAACTGGTTTAATCTTAACCAATAAACATGTAATTGATGGTACAGCTGGCTGTTGGGTTGGTTTTATTGATGATTATGATGATGAACCATATTTTGCTGATAGACAAATTGCTGATATTTATAAGGTGTCTAGCGATGCCGATATTGCTGTTTTGAAATTAAGAAATCCAAACAGTAAGTCCCTTACAGCTATTAGTATCTCCCAAAGTAATAGTAGTAACATTGAATTGGGAGAAATCCTAACTACTTATGGTTATCCTGCCAAGTTTGGCACAAATATAACTTATACCAGCGGAGACTTTAGCGGGATTGATGGCTATTATTTAAAAACAACAGCCGTGATTGAGCACGGCAATTCGGGAGGAGGAGCTTATTTAAAAAATGGCTCTTTTATCGGTATTCCTACTGCCGTAGTTAAGGGCAGCTTAAACTCAATGGGCTATTTATTATCAGTTAATAAAATAAATAGCTGGCTTAACAATTCTGTTGCATATAACTACAATACTAATAACAACAACTATTCAAGGGTTTCAGCTTTATTGGAAGATATGGATTTAAACGGTTTGGGTTCTTTGGGTCTATATGTTACTGGAGATGATAGTGGTAATTCAGAACAATCGACAGTAAATATCGATACTAAATTATCTAACCGCCTAAAAGGCAAACTCCTCCTTCAGGTTGAGGAGAAAGGCCGGATTTGGTATGTAAATCCCGGCGACGTAAAGAGATATGAGGTTACTTTTGCCAACGCTCTGCCTTTATTTCAAAAGTTTGCCCTAGGTATTACTAATGCTAATCTAGATAAAATTCCATTAAATACAGAAACTAGGACAACCACTTTGGGCAACCAGCAAAAAGGCAAACTGCTTCTTCAAGTGGAGGACAGGGGGCGTATTTGGTATGTAGATTTCAACGGCAGGAGATGGGAAGTAACTTGGGCCAATTTAATGGACTTATTTGAAAGCTTATCCCTAGGCATTACTAATGCTGATTTATCTAAAATAGCACAAGGAAGTTTATAAAATGAGTTATTTCATATGCCTAATAAATTCGACAATGTAAAAGATGAGGATTTTTTGGATGTAATGGGCTACGTACAAGAGGAGAGGGCAAGAGCAATGGCGGCGGCCATTTTAAGACTTAAAAAGAGCATTGATGAATTTAATGCCAAAAGTTCGGAGCAAACCAGAAAAATGATAAGGCTAACAAAATGGATAACTGGACTGACCATGGCAATGCTAGTCGCAGTTATTGTGCAGATTGTTTTGATAATAAAAAATTCGTTATGAATATCAACTCGGCGGCCTATTGGCAGGGTAAGGAGCCAAAAAATACAGAGGAACTAAATAAACAAATTGAAAGAGCCTTGTTGGCCATAAGGCAGTGGGTTGATGTTGCTAATATAAAAAATTCCGAAGACCGTGTTATGATCGAAGCTCAAATCGTATGGTTAGAGGAATTACTAAAACTGTCTGATATAAATTTAAAAACAGGATAAGCTAGATAGACCCGCCTGCGGTAAAGCCAGTTTAAGATTTTTCAGACAAACTAAATTTCCCATTTTTTCCATACTAACTCTGACCATTTGATAAACCCCCATCAGTTCGGAAAACAGGTAATCTGCGCAACCAACATTTAAGCGCCCAATTTTTGGGGGTTTTTGAGTGGGTAGGGGTAGGACGTTGGAACTAAATAAATATTGTGTGTAACTTCTATAGAAAGCCCCCAAATCCAAATGATTGAGTGTTTTTTTTATATTAACTCTCGCCTTGACTGTTGTTATTGGAGTGGTATAAGATAAAAATAAAAAATACAGGAGGCAAAAGTGAATAAACTAATTATCTTTGAGGGAATTGATGCGACTGGCAAAACCACATTAGCCAAAAGGGTGGCCGAAGAATTAAATGGTCTATATTACAAAACTCCCCCGCCAGAATTTAGAAGTAGATGCATAGAAATTGATAAAAATGGAGTGGTCTATAGTCCTGAGAGATTCCGTCTTTATCTTAAGTGCATTTATTATTCAGCGAGTCAAATACAAAAAATACTAAAAAACAATACGGTAGTTGTTGACCGCTGGATATGGACAACGCTCGCTTATCATTTTGCTCATAACCCGAAAATATACGAGCAGTGGCGGAATAACTGGCAAAGTTTAATCTGCAAACTACCTGAGCCCAACAAAAGCATTTTACTTTTTGTTGAGGAGGTAGAATGGCTAAGGCGTATAACAAAAAGGGGTATAGACGCGCCAGATGCCATAGTTATTAACAACCCAGATATTCGTAAAAAGATATTTGACTTTTATCAGCAACTTAATCCCAGTTTTTGTTTGGTAGAAAATGCCAAGGACATTGAGACTGCTGTAAAAAATGTTTTAAGTTTAATCAAAAAATAAAGGTGCAATCGCTCGTTCGGATTGCACCTTTTGTTATTTAAGTTAAGTTATGTTTTGAATCTCCTAAAATTACTATTAAGCCAGTAAACCCTTTGGGCTAAGAAGGAGTCTAGGGTATTTCTATGAACCGCGAATTCCTTTATAACCTCTCGAACCCGGCCGTCTTTGTTGTCTTGGCCGTCTTCAAAAACAGCGATAACGGCGTCAAGAAACTGGACATCAAGCTCTCTGTATTGGGAAATAATACCTTTTACTTCTTGTCTGGAATATCCCGACGGGATCTCTCCTCGACAGAAGGCTTGCAGGTTATAGATTACATCCAGATCGGCCCTTTGCCATTCGCAGAAGGTGTAAAAAATGGCTTCGACCGCTGCGCTTTTGAAGCGGTATGGATATTCAACCGCATTCAAATCAATCTTTGCTGACGGGTGTGTCGCCGCGAATTTGACTCCTATCGGGGTCCGGGGCTCAACACGTAATCTTTTAATGAGCTGGCAATCGTGTCGGGCGATGTTGGCTTCATAGATAAAATTTAGATTCTCCCGTAATTCTGGCAATTCGGAATCCTCATCAAAAAATATGAAACCGAGATCAACTTCCAGGCCAAGGTCGCGAAGAATATTTATTGCCCTGATATTCTTCTGTTTTGTTACACCCTTGGTATAGCGCTTTGCCAATTGATCTTTGCACCCGGATTCAATCCCGACAAATACCTCCCGCAGACCGGCCACTTTGAGCTGGGTTAATAATTTGACGGCCTCTTCTTCTCCGCCAAAGCCAACTCCAAGAATTGAATTGGCCCGCAAATTAATGTAGAGATTAATATCGCGGTTAATGTTACCAGCCCGTTTTCCTTCACCGATCAAGCCAGCCAGTTGAGTAACCCTATCCGTGTCATTACCGAAAAAATCCTCGTCGGTAAAATATGGTGATATAAAGCCAAGCTCCGAGAGAACGGTGAGATCTTGCAGTATGAACTCGAGTGGAAACGGCTTCCATTCCCTGCCGGCGTATTTTTCAATAACGCCGCAAAACCCACAATTAGCATAAGCACAACCTCTGCTGGCTTCCAATCTGCCTATGCCGTGTTGTTTCAGCACTTCTTGTGTCAGTAATCTTTTAGGGAGCAAAGCTTTTTTGACGTCAAATGGCGCTCGTTCTGTTTCAACGAGTCTCCCACTCCTTATAAACGCCAAGTTGCTAATACCCTCCAGACGAGCATCATCTTGCTCAAACACGGCTTTCAGAGCTAATGGAAAAGATTCTTCCCCCTCGCCCCGAACGCAAATTACTTCGGGATATTGGCCGAGCACATCATCGTAAGCATATGTGGCCAAAATATCCCCGATGAAAACCTTGCTCTCGGACGCATAGTGCATGGTCGCAGCCATTGAGCGCTGGAATTTGTCATAGGCTCTGATTTTTGTTGACAGACCTATCGCAGCGTATTTTTTTTGTTCTAAATACGGCTGGACCGTTTCCAGGTTATCAAGTTCTAGCGATTTCACATCAACTGAGACTTGATCACCTAGCGCCGCCTCGACATAAGGAGCCAGTGTCTCAATACCAAGCGGCTCACTAATCTCGTCCCTCGGTGTCCCCAGATCAACCAACAATACGTTCTTCATGATACACCTCCTCTTCCTTTCGCTATTAATTTTATTGGATTTATTATTGTTGTTTATTTTTTTCTTCTAGCAACCTCAAATAACCTTTGTCTTGAATGGCGGTGAGTCCTAATTCAGCTGCTTTGGCCATACAGAATTGTTTAATTTTATCTTCATCACCATCTTGGCCAACCCATTCAATCTCTATAAAATATCCTAAATCTTTTACATTGTCAATGGTAATATGGAAATTACCTTCTTGAAAAACCTCCCTTTCTTTATTTAACACCATGTGTATCCGGAAGCCCAATGATTTTAGAATCTCACTAGCGATAGCGGCGTCAGCAATATCAAGATTGTTTTCTATTGAGTGAGAATATATCCCATGATTATAGACCACCTTTTTATATGTCAACTCCTTCTTATTTTCATTCTCCCTAACTCTCAAATTTTCTCGCCCATCGTCGGTAGCGAGAAAGTCTCTGTTGGGCGGATAGAAATAGGTGTCTATCTCCCTGATCTTTGCTACAAAAGAGGCCCTTAGCTTTTGACGAATTATAGTGAGGGATTGCTCATCTAATTTGTATAGAAGTTCCACTTCTTTCATATTTTTAATATTAAGCTGATTATCTAATAAATTTAGCACAATGATTACTAGAGTCAAATGACTATGAAAACGCAATTAGTTAATAATAGATGAAAATCGTGGCTTTAGATCCGGTATATAAACATACTCCTTTTGTTGCTGGAACACAGTTCTAACATCATCCACGAGGCGCAACCAAAAACCACTCAATTTTATTTGGGTGGTTTTTGTGATATGATAGAAGTATAAGCTCGGCAGAGTTAACCAACAGGAGGCTCTGCTGGAGGAAAAATTTTAAGTAATATATAATATCTACCGAGTAAATTATATGAAAAAAATTTTATTACTTTTTTTAATTTTCACAGTAACTTTTGGGCTGGCTGTTGCCTCCGCCGATGCTTTTTCTAAAAATTGGGGAATAGTCGTAAATAAAGAAACAAATCAATGCGCCGGCTGGCAAAAAGAAGACGGGTATGGCTTTCCTTACAAAGTACCCCAAGGCTGGTTATTCTATTCAGCAGATTATTTTTTTGAAAGCCATTACGATTTTGGAGACTGCTTTTTTGATAAACAAGATTACGCGGTTGATATTGACGATTGGCGCGGATGCCTGGCTTCTTTGGGTTTTAGATATGTTGATTATGACGAATTTGATTTACCGCCGGAAGTAAGATGCTCTGGTAATTTTGGCACAAGGGGAATGAATGTCTTTTTTATGAATCACAAGACAAAAATATTTACAGCCGCTGCCTGTGATATGGATTATTTTTATAGTATTTTTAACACGGATTCAAAAAAACAGTTCCCGATTAGTGATGATGTAGTAATGTATAAAAAATTAATTTCCGAGGTAGAGAAGATCAGTTCACCGGCGGGCGTCTGTTATGATGACGGTCGATCCCCAGAAAAGTGCTGTGCCCAATTTGGATACAATTTTGTGGATAATATTTGGAATAAAAATTTGAGCTCCCGCCCGCTAGCTCAAGTTATCTTGGGAAGAATAGGTGCTTTGCCAGAAATATTGGGACTAAATATGTTGCTTGTTGCGATTCAGTTTGTGTTTGTTTTATTATTAATTTTGTTATTTAGCGCCTACAGAAAATATGCCAAAAAATTGATATTCGCAGGATTGATTTGGAGCTATGTGATTTTGTCAACACCAATGATTTTAGACCACATGATATTTGGTTCCACGATACTAACCAGCTATCCTTTGATTGCAATCTTGCAATCAGTGTTAGAAATATTGGTATTTTATTTTCTGATATTTAAAAAACAATTGTCTCTCGCTAAAATAATTATACTTATTTTAACTAAAAATATTTTAGGTTCTGTTATTTTTTATATATTGTCTTGGTGGGCATTTTCTGTGGGCGGCTTTTTTTAGCACAATGTCATATATTCTGTCTAATTTTTGCGGCCCCAAAACCGCTGATTCAACATCAGTGTTTTTTGTTAGGGTCTCGCGAGCGAGGCCTGCGATCGAGACGGCTCGCCAATCTCCCAAGGTTTGCGAACGGTTCAACCGTCCCCCACAATAAAAACCATCTCACTTTTGAGGCGGTTTTTTGTATTGAATTTATAATTCAAAATGTTATAATTTAAGTAAATCAATTTAATCGGTCTTTATGAACACAAACACGAAAAATAGTTTGATTGTATTGGAGTTTGCGATTTATATATTTATTTTTTTTGCGGGTTTTCTTTTAGAGCAGCCCCTGGCTAGATTTAATACGATCGCCAATGTTTTTAATATACTCCTGGAACTCACTCTTGTAATTTTATTTTTTAACATTCTTGTTGGTGTTTTCAAAAAAAATTCTAACAAAGCAATTTTAAAAAAGAAAATTCTTTGGTTTTTTAGAATTTTTATGTATATGCTTATTCTATGGAGTTTTACTTTGATTATTATAAATTAATAACTTTTTAAAATTAAGGTTATTTATTCGATTGTTTTTTTATTATGTTTCAAAAATAAATTTATGGCTAAGAAAAAATTATGGGGAGTCTAGAAATTTTAAAAGGTACAAAATGCAAAAGTTGCGGTGCAATATCCTTTAAGTCGGGTGATATATTGGGAGGCACACATGATAAAAAACAAGAGTTAGAAAAATAATGGCGTATTGTTTTAAATTATTATAACAAAAATCCGACTGGCAATAGTCGGATTTTTTATTGAGTGAATCTTGACTCAAGCGCTTTTTTCGGTTATATTATAAACAACTTATGGCGGGGTAGCTCAGCTGGTTAGAGCGTAGCACTCATAACGCTAAGGTCGAGGGTTCGAGACCCTCCCCCGCTATTAAATAAAATATGGCAAAAGAATATTACGTCTACTTTTTAGAAAGCTCACAAGACGGAAGTTATTATATTGGAGTAACTGATAATGTTGGTCGACGATTTAGGGAGCATAACAGTGGCCAGTCGAAATATACTTCCCCAAAGAAGCCCTGGATTCTGAAAAGAGTTGAAACATACCCAAATATAAAATTGGCATATGAGAGAGAAAAATTTTTAAAGGCAAAGAAAAGCAGAAAAATTATTGAAAGGGTTATAAATTCAGAAAGGTAGTCCCGATGTTTTTGCAAGGCAAAAAATCGGGATCCCGACCGGAGCGTCGGGACTCAGCCGGTTAGAGCGCGGCACTCATAACGCTAAGGTCGAGGGTTCGAGCCCCTCCTCCGCTACCAGAAAATCTTTAATTAACAATTTTAAATTTTCAAACAATTTTTTAATGATTTAATTTTGAAATTGAGAAATTAGATCATTGTTTGAAAATTTAAAATTCTGAAATTGTACCTATGTATCAAATCGTTCACGGTATGGCCGGTGTGGCAATCGGGTCAAGGTTGGGCAGTCCAATCTTGGCTTTTGTTTTGGGGATTATTTCTCATTTCGTTTTGGATGCCATACCGCATGACAGCCTTGAAGCTAGAGACTGGGAAAATAACGGCACGGCTAGCTTTGTCAAAAAAATCGCCCTGGAAGCGATCATTGATTTGTGGATACTGATAATAATATTATTAATAATGCAGGAGGGCTTTAAAATATATCTGAGCTACTCCATGATCGCCGGGCTGGTCGGTGGCATTTTACCTGATTATATTTGGGGACTGACTGAATTATTTAAAATAAAAAACCAAGCGCTGGAAAAATTCAAAGCTTGGCATACCGGAGTTCATACTTTAATTTTCAAGCCAATTTATCTGCCACTTAAATACACGGCTGTTATCCAAATAATCACACTCGCGGTCTTGATAGTTTTAATGAATAAATAAAAAAAACGGAATAACTCTTGGCTGGCTTGACTCGCTTCCGCTATGGCGCAGTGGGTTTAACTTAGTTGCTCACTTACTAATACCTAACCTCTTTGACGGCCGGTATTTTTTGTTTGATCATTTCGCCGATGCCTGCGCCAAAAGTGATCGACGCCATAGCGCAACCATGACAAGCGCCGGTAACTTTTAATTCAACGATACCCTTGTCGTATGATTTTAATTCAACATCGCCGCCGTGCATTTGGAGAGCGGGGCGGACATCGTCTAAGATATTGTTAATTTGTTTTTTGATGTCTGACATGTATAAATAATTTAAAATGTAAAAATCAAAGTGCAAAATGACAATATAAAACTCAACCACTCTGAACTGGAAGTCCAGAGGTTCCCCTCGGACTGAAAGTCCGTTATTAATAATTAACTAGGCGTTATTTGGAAAATATCATCTTCTCTGGTTTGTCCTTGTTCCTTGATGTATTGGATAATCATTTCATCTGTCACGTTACCGGAGGTCACCGAGAAATAGCCAATACCCCATAGGTGTTTGCCCCAATATTCTTTTCTGAGTTCTGGGTATTCTTGTTGAAGTATCCTCGAGCTCCTACCCTTGATATTTTGGATTACCTTGCTGACTGAAAAATGGGGTGGAATAGAGACCAATATATGAATATGATCTGGGGAGACATTGCCTCTGATAATCTCAGTGTTATACTTCTCGCATACCTGACGAATAATATCCCTGGTTCTTAGGGCAATATTACCTATTAAGGAGCTTGTCTAGAACAGCATAAACATTTATGCTGATAACATGGC
>JAAZMX010000072.1 GCA_012798565.1 Candidatus Kuenenbacteria bacterium | reverse complement strand
TACAGCTAAGGTAGATAACCTCACGGTTAACACCACTTTATCTGGGACTGGTTTTGATAACGCTTGGAAGAGTGCCTACAATGCAACCACCACCTTAAATGGCTTTAACCCAGCTAACTATCTATTAACCTCTGATTTTGCTTCAAACTTCAATAGCAATCTAAATGCCACCACCACTCTAGATCTCACTAGCCTGCAGGTGACCAAAGCTACCACGACGAACTTCTTTACTTCCAGTTTGGGTGTTGGTTCGGACTATATTACTGATCTAACTGGTAGCGGCTTGTCCGTGGTAGGCGGAGCTTTGACTGTCAGTGGTTTCGGTGCGGCCGGACAAAATGGTGCTTGGCAAACAGTCTGGACGAATGCTTTGGCGCCAACCTCAACGACGGCAGGTATATTTGTAAATGCGAGTTCAACATTTAATTCTACCCTCCGAGTCAATGATACACTGACAATTTCACCAGCCGCTAGCAGTAAAGGCTTGGTGGTCCAAGCCGCTTCTGGCGCGACGGCCAATCTTTTCCAATTACAGAATTCGTCGGGGGCTTTCTTATCTGGCTTTACCGCGGCTGGAGGATTGCTCATGAATATTTCTTCGACGACAGCGGTGAACATCCAAAATGGTTCGGGTAGTCCGATATTCCAAGTGAATAGCGCCAGTACTGAGGCAGGTGTTGATGTGACGGCAGTGGCGGCGCAGAGTGCAAATTTGTTAAATTTATTTAATTCTTCCAGTGTATTTTTGTCAGGCTTTACAGCTTCTGGTGGACTTTTGATGAATATTTCTTCTTCCTCGGCCGTTGCCTTACAAAATGGGTCTGGTACTGCCGTTTTGACCGTACCTTCTAACTCTGCCACTGCCACTACCACTTTGAATACCGGTTTGAACTTGGATGGCAATACTTTGGTAGTAAATGCTAATGAAAATCGAGTGGCAGTTGGTGTAACCAATCCAGCTTATAAATTTATGGTCGACTGGAATGGCGACGGTACCAATGCGGCTTATGTTAATAATTCTAATGCCTGGACAGCTGGCTCGGCTGACTACGCAGAGTTTTTCTATAGTGATAATATGGATTTGAAATCTGGAGAAGCGGTGTGTGTGGATATTACCAAAGATAATGCTGTCAAACGCTGTGAGCGTGGAGCAGATCCCAATATTATGGGTATTATTTCCACTAGCCCGGCAGTTTTGGGTAACGCGCCAGAAGGCAGAGAAAATGATCCTCATTACGCGATCGTTGGTATGCTTGGTCAAGTGCCGGCATTTGTCTCCAATGAAAATGGAGAGATCAGACCAGGAGATTCTTTGACCGCCGCTTCTTCTACCCCAGGATATATTATGAAAGCCAATGCTGGTGACTCCACTGTGGGCGTGGCTCTGGAAAGCTTAACAACAGAAAAAGGTAAAATTAACGTTTTAATTTCCAGGCGCAATAAATCTTTGACAGTCGAACAAATTGAAGAAGAAGTGACCAAGCGTGTGTCGGAGATGGAAATAGAAGATGAGGTGAATATCATGGTGGCTGGAGCTTTGGATAAACTGGAGGTAGTGGATCAGGTCGCTCAGTTGAATTTGAAAGTAGCTGATTTGGAGAGTAGTCTGAAGTTGGCGGTGGCTGAGGTGAATTTATTAAAAGAAAATCAATTGATGGAGATTGGTCAAACATTGACGCTTTTTGGTGCGGGTACGCCTAGCCAAACAGAAGTGGCTACCTCTGGTGATGTTTATATTGGTGGAGAATTGGAAGTCAATGGTAAGGAATATATAGAAGGCGGGACAGAATGGGAAAAGGGCAGTCTAGCCGAAAACATAACCGTTCGCTCGCTAACGCTCGAGGAAATTTCTAGTTTGGCAACAACAACGGAAGAGGAATTAACCGGTCTGCCAGAAGAGGGTGATATATTGATTGTGGATCCGCTTGGCGAGTTTGGAGCGGTAAAATCTTTTGAAAAGAATTCCAATAAGATCCTCGGCGTGGTAGCGACTGACCCGGCTGGCATTATGAGGGGTGATTTGGGTCGTGATGGAGACGAAGTCAGGCCTTTGGCCATGTCTGGCAGTCTGCCGGTGAAGGTATCGCTCGAAAATGGACCGATCAAGAAGGGCGATCTTTTGACCACGGCTTCGAGACCAGGCTATGCGATGAAAGCCCTGAAACCGGGCGCGGGCATCATTGGTATTGCCCTTGAAGATTATTTGGTAGAGTCTGTCAGCACCTCCACAGCGGCGGAGATGCTCGAGAGCGCCAAGGCTGAGAAAGAAAACGAAAGACAAGTGAGGGCTGAGAGCGAGACCGGAGTCGTAGCCGGAGCGGCAACAGAAAGGGTTGAGACAGCGGAAACGATAGAGCTCAAAAAGAGCGACAAAATAATGGTGTTGTTATCGGTTAAAAACAATGTAGAAGTGGCCTGGGATGAGGTGGCGATTGCGGTCATTGACAATCCGAGTCTGAATCAAGAAGTGAGCGTGGCTGATTATAGCTTCCAGGGCAATGTAGTCATCAAAGATTTGGTAGTGACTGGCAAGGTGGTGGTCTTGGGCGAAGCAGAATTTGCCTCGGCAGTGACTATGAAAAATAACTTGAACTTAGAGGGCGCACTGGTGCGCATCTATACAGAGGGCGAGAGCGAGAATTTGGTGATCGGCGACGCTGTCTATATCAAGGGTAATAAACTAGTAGGTAAGGCCGTAGCTAATGCTGATGTCGTTTTGAATATCTTCCGGCCGGCGATCGGTATGGTGGTAGGATTCCGTGAGAGCCAAGAAGGCGGGGCCAGGACAGTAGAAGTAGCCGTGGGCGGAGCGGTAAAAGGTTTCCGTAATTTGGTGCCGGGCGCAGTTTATTATCTCTCCACAGTTGATCAGCAACAGAGTGCCAGCGTAGCGAGCTTGGCCAACAACACAACAACGGTGATGGATATTATTTCCTTGAGTTTAGAAAAGCCGACCTCTCCAGATGGTTATATTCAGACAATGGCTATGGCCGAGAGTGAAGATTCTCTGCTTATTATGCCATCTTTGAGTTACGAAGCAGTAGATCCAAATGCGATAGAGTCGAGCTACGTGCCAGTCGATATGCCAAGTGATAATACAGTGACGACTGAGAGTGAAGAACCAGCTACAACAGAGACAACAACAAGCACGGAAACAGCCACTTCCACAGCGCCAGTCACCGAGACGCCAATAGATGGTACGGTGGCTGGTGAGACCACAACAGCTCCAGAGGCTACCGAGCCAGTAGTGGAAGTGGTGTCGCCGGTAGAGGAGACTACACCGATGGAGGTGATAGTGGTGGAATAATAACTCAAAATTTAAAACTCAAAACTCAAAACTATGACACTTATTAAAAATGAAAAGAACGATTTAAAAATTAGAGGTTACTATTTTTCTATTGAAATTATTAAATTTTTAGGCACTTTGTCAGAAAAAAGAGTTTATTGGGTTATTGCCGATCAATTGCTCCGCTCAGCTACAAGTATTGGAGCCAATATTGTAGAAGCCAAAGCTTCTTCGTCCAGAAAAGATTTTATTAATTTTTATGCGATTGCCCTTAAATCAGCGACTGAAACCAAGTATTGGCTAGGTCTTTTGAGAGATGCAACAGAGACAGATAAGAGTAAAGTCAATGTTTTATTGAAAGAGGTCGATGAAATAGCCAAGATGCTTGGCGCGAGTATTATAACGTTAAAAAATAAAAAGTTTTAGGTTTTTAGTTGATGTTTTGACGTTTAAGTTTTAAATTTTAAGTTATAGTTATGATTATGAAGAAAAATATAAACAACCAAATAGACAGATTATCAGCAAGAACGTTAATTTTAGGCGCGTTGCTTTTGGTTGTGATCGTTGGTTATTTTGTCGGTAGGGGAGAGGATGGCGCGAAAGAAGATAGAGGCAACAATATGAGCGGCGGGGTGGTCATGACCATAGATTCACCAGAGAATTATCAGGAGCCGATGATAATAAAGACATTTGGTCAGATGTTGCAGATCAGCCCACTCGGCGCGATGGCGGCGGAGAGAGAAGATCTGCCCGATGGCACTATTTTTTATCGCGAGGCCTATCCCAATACTGACGTGGAGCAGATTAAATATCCGAACAAGCTCAAAGAGTCATTAATATTAAAATCAGCCAATCATCCGGATAGCTTTGAATACAGAATAGATACCCAAAATTTTAGTTGGGAATTTGATGGCGAGGGCAATATTATCATTAGCAGAAAAAATGAACTGGCAGAGAGTATGCCCTCGAGTGACGGGGGGAATATATCGGCAAAAAGGATGAAACAATATAGCCAAGATCAGAGTAAATCTTTCAAGATTCCTAAGCCGTTTATGGTGGAGCAGGGTAGAAATGAAAAAGGAAAAGTCAGTGCAGAAATTATTGGTGATCGATTAATTTTGACGCCAGACAAAGAGTGGATCAAAAATCATAATTATCCGATTGTGGTCGACCCGACCGTAGAGAAATTGCCTAGAATAGTAGAAGAGGTGGCGGAAAAAAGAAGCTATAATTCTTTGACTTTTTTGAATGATGATGGCTCATATACGACGATGGCACACGTGGGACATATTAATTACAAGGAAGAAGGCGGAGAATTTCAGATAGTGGATACTACTTTGATCGAGACAGGTGAGGGTTGGAAACAAGACAGGGCTTCTTATAAATCCAAATTTCCTAGGTACGCTGATGAGTGGATGGAATTTGAAAATATGTATGAGAGTGGTGGCGCGGCTTTTAGTATGAAACCCTTGGCCAGTCATACAGAAGGACAATTGATCCGTGATGAAAGTGACGAGTGGCATGATAAAAAAGTGGTTTATAAAGATGCGTTTGGTGATGGGAATGATTTGGAGTTAATTGCTGGCAATATCGCCATGTTTAAATATGTTAAACTCAATCAAAAGCCAGCAAATTTAAGCCAAGATATGGAATTTAATTTTGAATTAGAATTAAAGCCGGGAGAAAAATTGATTATTAATAATAAAGAGTGGAATGGGGCTGACGAGATAATTACTTCCGAACAAATTGGCATTACGATCGCTAACGGCAATACTTCGTATTTAAGAAAATTCACAGTTTGGGACAATCAGGACAAAAGCGAGTCTATCAGTATAAAAATATCAAAGCAAAATGGTAAAATATATTTTACCAAAATATTGCCCAAAGAATTTTTGGCTAGCGCCGACTATCCAGTCTATACCGACGCGAGTGTGAGCTATTATACTGGCGCGGTTGATGGTTCGGTGTACACCAATACCTATACTTCGTGGGCAACCGCCAGGGGTGCCGCGACCGGTGACGGAGTCAGCAATACCAGAACTGATCGGGAATATGCCCGATCGGAATTTGCTGATCCAGTTTATGAAATATTCAGATTATTTCTGCCCTTTAATTCCTCGGCCTTGGATGATGGCGCTACCATTAGCTCCGCAATATTAAATTTATATGGCGGTTATATTCGTACTGCAGATAACGATGGTAATGATTATAGCGTAGTGGTGCAAACGTCCCAGGCCAGCCCCAGCGCTTTGACCACAGCTGATTATGATCAGGTCGGTTCAACGGCTGGTAGTGCCACCTATGACACATCGGTTTTGGTGGAGGGCGGTTGGAACGCTTTAATTTTAAATACCACTGGTTTGAGTTGGATTTCTAAAACTGGTTATACTTTACTCGGCATCAGGGAAGGGCATGATATGATTAATGACCCGCCAACAGGTAAAATAACTCATGAATACGCCATATCAGAATCGGCTTATGATCCATATTTGAGTATTACTTATAATGTCACGCCTACAGCAACAACAGTTACTGATACCCCTGATCCGACTAACCCCGGGCGCTCGGTGAGTTTTATTTATGACTGGAATGATGATGCCGGTGATTATATAAAAATTAAAATTTGTAAAACAAATTCTTTGACTAACCAAAATTGTGACGGTGGCTACTGGGCTTCTTCCACAGATTTTACCACAGCTGATCCGGCAGTCGTAGTTTATGATGTAGTCGGGGATGATGCTGGGCAAACCAGAGATTACTGGGCTTTCGCTTGTGATAATAGCGGAGCGTGCACCACTGGTACACCCGGAACCTTTTCCGTCAACGCCCAAAGTACGGTGCCAAATATAAAAGTGAGAGGGGGATTGAGGGTGAGGTAATTTTTTCAAAAAACATATGCACAATAAAAATAATTACGGAAAATTTTTGAAAAAAGCGTTGATGGTCGGCGTGATGTTTTTGATATTGGCAATTGGATATTTAATATTGGGGACAAAAGAAAAAGACAACCCCTCCGTAGCTTGGCAGAATTATCCAACCAATCAAGCGCCGGTAGTGGCGGTTTTGGGTCAAATAATCCAGGGCGCCAAAGCGGCTATTAAGATTGATGAGACGAGTGGTGAGGTGGGTTTTGGCGCCAAAAATTATCAAGGTGAAAAATTACAATTATTCACCAAGATGGGGGGGGGTGATTTTTCCAAGCCCATTCAAGAGGATAACAAGGTCAAATGGAAGGCAGTCATGCCTGGGATTGATGTGGAGGTACAGACTTTTGATGGCAAGATAAAAGAATTCATCTATATTAATAATAGAGAAGCGGCTCATAGTTTTATTTTTGAATTGGATAAAAGAGGCGCCGAGATTGAACTCAGAGATGAGGCCGGCATGTATATTACCGCGATTGATAAAAAGACTGGCGAAGAATTATTCACGCTTGATTACCCAATCGCGATTGACGCGAGTGGCAAGAAGATTCCTTATCATTACCGTTTTGATGGGGAGAATAAATTAATTTTGGAAGTTCATGACGCCAAGCTTTTAGAAAACGTCAGCTATCCTTTGGTTTTAGATCCACCAATGACAGTTCGAGAATATGATGAAATGTTAGTGAAAATTGGTCAGAACGGTGATGAACCTGGCAATGCCAAAGATGGGGACATCACTGACGTTAAACCCATGGGCTGGCCGTGGGGCGATATGGAATACCGCGATTATGTGATTGTGCGCGTGCCCAAGATGACCGAGGAAGAAAGAGCGAAATTTAACGAGCGGTTTAAATCAATTAGCGATCAAGAGCGTTCCCGAGTCATAGAAAATCATGAACCGCCACCAGAGAGTCAAACTAAGCAAGTAGACGGAGCTTATCAATATGGTTTGGATTATGTGGCCTTGATGAATGATGAGCGAGTCAAAATTATTGAAAAAAGGCAAGATGGTTCGGAACAAGAAACTGTTAAAAGTGGATTATTAGATACTTTACGTGATCGAGCCAAAATCAATCCGGTTATTGACGCTACGGAATTGAGTTTGGATGAAATTATCAAACAAAAAGAATTCGCTTTGCTGTATGACAAAATCAAAAAGGGAGAGCGAAAATTGGCTTTGAACGAGTTGCCCAAAGACGAATCAGTTTTGCCGGGCGGTACCAGATTGGCGCAAAGATTGGAAGACAAAAAATCTTGGCTGGCTAGTGTCTGGGATAAAATTATCAAACCAGCCAGAGCTGCCACCACCAATACTTACACCATTGGTACCAGTTCCAGAAATTATTCCACCTTGCAAGCTTGGGAAAATGCCCGCGACGGAAATTTGGCCGGTAGTGATTACGTAGAAAAGGGTGAGTGTTATAATGACTCCACCTTTACAGCCGGGATTCTTATTAACGATTCTACGACCGATGCTGATAATTATATGTGGCTGACAGTGGCTTCCGGTAACAGACATAATGGCACAACCGGGACGGGAGTAAAAGTGGATCCGACCACAGCTAACTATGTTATTGATATTGAAGATAATTATACAAAAGTTGAATGGCTGGAAATAACCGGTTTTACCGTTGACGGACCTGATTATTATGGGGTGATTGTATACAATGCCAGTTACGCGGATATTAGTAAAAATTTGGTTCACGATGATGTTTACTACGGTGCTGGTTATGGCATTGGCCATTATGATAATGGTGGCAGTGATAATATTTATAATAATTTTATTTATTTTGGCACACAAAAAGCTAATAGCTGGTACGGGATTACTGCCTATTACGCCGATACTACAGTCAATGTATATAATAATACAATTTTTCAAGGATCAAGTAATAATGGCGGCGGCGGTATGATTGCTGATCACGCCACCATTTTGGCTAAAAACAATATCGCGATCATTACGGTAGCTGGTGATTATTGCTTTGACACAGATACAGGCTCTTATGATGGTAACTCCAATTATAACGCTTCTTCGGAAGCGACCTCGCCGGGTGCTAACTCTTTGGACAATATTGTGGCGGCTAGCACTTTGACTGCCACCACGGCTGGTTCAGAAAATTTACACTTAAAAGCCGGAGCCAGTTCCATCAATGCCGGAGTTGATTTATCAACGGTTTTTACAACCGACATTGACGCCCAAACCAGACCGACTGGTGCGGGTACTTGGGATATTGGCGCAGATGAAATAGTCGCTAGCAATAATACTCCAACCATCAGCTCTGGCACGGATACACCAGACCCAACCAACCCGGGCCGATCTGTAAGTTTTATTGTGGATTGGAATGACGCTGACAGTGGAGAAACGATTAAAGTTAAAGTGTGTAAAACAGATGCCTTGACCAGTCAAAATTGTGATGGTGGTTATTGGGCAACTTCTTCAGCCTTTACCACTGCTGATCCTTTGACTTTGATTTATGACGTGGCGAGTGAAGACGCAGGGCAGACCAGAAATTATTATATTTTTGTCTGCGATGACGAGGCGGCATGTACCAGCAGTAGCAGTGGCACTTTTTCGGTTAATGGGACGAGCGTGGTGCCAAATGTAAAATTTAGATAGCAATTAATTTAAAAATCAAAAATCAAAATGGAAAATGACAAGGCAAAATTTAAAATGGAATTCAAAAAACGTCTATATGCTTGGGTGTTAAGATTAGTTAAATTTATTGATAGTTTGAATAAAAGTTCGGTCAATGAAGTGATGGGTAAACAATTACTAAGTAGTGGTACCAGTATTTTGGCCAACTATATAGAAGCAAACTCAGCCAGATCCAAGAAAGATTTTATTAATTTTTTTACCCATTCGTTAAAATCAGCCAATGAATCCAAGGTTTGGTTAACTTTATTGAGAGATACCAGCAAGGGTGATAAAATAGAAATGGCATGGTTAATAAAGGAATTAATAGAGATAGCCAATATTTTAGCGGCCAGCATTTTAACACTTAAGGGTAAGAAATAATTTTTGTATTTTAAATTGTCATTTTTATTTTTGATATTTACATTTTGCATTATGGTTGATTAGATAAGTAAAAGGAAAAAATAAAATAACCTATTTATTAAAATATTATCAATTTATTATAAGACTATGGATGAACAGACAAAAAATGAAGCGTTGCGGGCGGTTTACGCCCAAGACCAACGAGATATGACCTGGCCTGAATCTCGAAATGCCCCTGGTCGGACAACAAAAAAAAATTTTAAGTGGCGCCAATTTGGCTGGCTGGCCGCTTTGGTCGCAGTCGTGGCGATCGTGACAGCCGTGGTTGTTTTTTGGCCATCAAAAGAGGGAGTTTATAGCCGAGATAAATGGCAAGCGGTGTTTCTCAATAATAATCAGGTTTTTTTTGGCCATGTGACAGGAGAGGATAATGGGCATTTGATTTTAAAAGATATTTATTATCCGCAGAAGCCGCTAACATTGCAGCAGCCGACGGAGGAACAGCCGAATGATTTTACTTTAGTAAAATTTGGCAAGGAGATTTATGGCACAGAAGATCAGATGGTTATAAATAAAGATAATATTTTGTATGTGGCGGATATCAAGGAAGAGAGCAAGATCGTGGCCGCGATAAAGAAATACCAGGAGAAGAAATAGGCAAAAGCTGAAAGCAAGTTAAGTAAATTAAGCAAGGCAAGCCAGAAAACAAAAAATTAGTAAATAGATATTAGAAATAGAGAAATAAGAAATTAAAAGAAAAGGTTTAAAGCAAAAAACTAAAAATCCGGCGCTTAGTCGGATTTTTAGTAATCTGAAATCAAAAATTGTTTGATGAGTTTTTCGGCGGCCGATTTTTTTGTCAGCCAGTGGATCCGTTGGTCGCGCCGAAACCAGGTCATCTGGCGTTTGGCGTATTGGCGGGTATGGATTTTGATCAATTCAACAGCTTCAGCAAGGGTGTTTTTGTTTTTGAGATAATCAACAATCTCGGCATAGCCAATAGTATTTAAGAGAATAGAATTTTGTTTCTGTTTTTTAAATATTTTTTGGGTTTCGACGACTAGGCCCGCGGCGATCATTTTGTCCACGCGAGCGTTGATTTTTTTATTTAATATTTCACGCGGAGTATCTAGGCCGATGATGAGACAATCAAAAAGAGGGCGGTTTATTTTTTTTAATTCAGAAAATTTTTGGCCAGAGAGACAGACCTCGAGCGCGCGATCCAGCCGGCGGGGATTTTTGAGATCAATGGTTTGATATGACTGGGGGTCAAGTTTTTTTAGTAGTTGTTGTTTTTTGGCGAGAGACATGAGAGCCAGTTTTTTTCGGAGAGGCCAATCAGGCTTTATTTTGGGGATATCATAATTGTCAATCAAAGCGGAGATATAGAGGCCGGAGCCGCCGACGAGAAAAGGTGTTTTGCCGCGGCTGATTATGCCTCTGATGATTTTTTGGCCCAGCTTTTTGTAGCGGGCTACGTTAAATTTTTGACTGGTTTTTTTGATATCCAAAAAGTGATAGGGGATTTTGCCGTAATCATTTTTGTCTTTGCCCGTGCCGATATCCATATCATGATAAAGCTGGCGAGAGTCAGCAGAGACTATTTCGCCGTTGAATTTTTGGGCCAGCTTGACAGCCAGTCTGGTTTTGCCAGAGGCGGTGGGGCCGACGATGACGATGAGGCGCGGTTTATTCATATAAACATTTAAACATTTTAACATTAAAACACAACAAAAGATTTACGATTTATGATTTAAGATTTAAGAATATTTATTCATAAATC
>JAAZMX010000071.1 GCA_012798565.1 Candidatus Kuenenbacteria bacterium | reverse complement strand
CGATAGAAAACGCTTTTATTTATACTTAAAAGAAATGGAATTTAGATTTAACCACCGGAAAGATGATAATTTGGCCAAGGTTATTAAAAAAATTATCAAAAAACATTACTAATTAATTGTCTGTTCTAGACAAGCACCATTATTTTTGTTTAAATTGGCCAAGCAGTTCATTAATAGAGTCGACATCGAGGCCAGTGGCACCCTCAGTGTTGCCCAAAAGCTCCTGGTAGGGCGCCATATAGTTTTTGATCAGTGGTGGCAAATAAAAAGCCGCGAAAAGTAATGGCGCAATGATTAGTACCAAATAAAGAAAGCTGATTATCCGTCCGGCGCGGATATATTTTTTGGTTTTTTCTGTTTGCTCTCGTATCTCCGTCAGGAGCTTCTGATTTTCCACCAGCAGGTTTTTGATTTCTTCATTATTCGTCGGCCAATTTTGATTATTATTCTCCATAAAGTTGTTTTTAATGGTTAATTTTTTCTATTTTTATTATATAACAACCACCCCAACCTGGCTATCTTTGTTTTTTATGAAAGTTTATTATTCAGACGCCTGGGAAGAGCGAAAAAGTGGATAACTTGTTCTTCCGTCTGGCTTCAAAATAGTTTATAATAATAATCACTGCCGCCTGACTTAAGATTTATTTTTTTCTTCTCCTGCTCCGGTTGACAAAACTATATATTGTGCTATAATTAATAATAGGAATACAATATATAGTTTTTTATTTTCTTTGCTTTCTATCTCTTTTTCTGGTTATTAGCCGTTTTCCATTTTAAAACACTTCTTTTTATTGGGTGTTTTTATTTGTCCCCAATAATTAGATGTTTCTGGCTCTTTGGCACCCAATAATTATTATGTTTTGTCCAGTTTGTAATCACAAAGATACCAACGTTGTTGATTCCCGCCTTTCTGGTAATGGTCTTTGCGTCCGCCGCCGCCGTTGTTGCAACAAATGTGGCTTCCGCTTCTCTACTTTGGAGGAAATGCAAATCCTCGAACTCACGGTCGTCAAGCGCGATGGCCGCCATGAGGCCTATAATCGGGACAAATTAGCCAATGGCATTATTCATTCCTTGGAAAAACGTTCCTATACCGAAGAAGAGTTTAAACAGTTGATCAATAAAATAGAAAGAGATATTCAGAAGAGGGCCGCCCACAACGAAATCACCACCAAAGAAATTGGTGAGTTGGTTATGAAACATCTGGAGAAATTTGACAAGGTTGCTTACATCCGTTTTGCCTCAGTTTACCGTCAATTTACGGATGTCAATAGCTTCCAAAAAGAGCTGCGGCGCATGTCTCCAGCCAAAAAGATCCACAAAAAATAAAGTTATTTCTTCTGCCCAGCCTTACTTCCCGGCAGACAATAAAACCCAACCCATGCTACACAAAAATCAAGTGAAACAAATTAAAAAAAGAGACGGTCGCATTATGGCCTTTGACCGTACCAAGATCGTTAGTGCCATTTTCAAAGCTTTGCGCTCGGTCGGTCAGGCTGATGAAAAATTAGCGGAAAAACTAGCTAAGGAAGTCGCCCATACGCTTGATAAGGAGTATGACGGTCAGATTATCCCTTCCGTTGAACAGGTTCAGGATGCCGTAGAAAAGATTCTTATCAAGGAAAACCTGGCCGAAGCTGCCAAGTCGTTTATTCTTTACCGTGAGCAGCATGCCAAGATTAGAGATTTGGACAAGTTTATCAATTCAGACGATCTTGTTGACCAATATTTAAGTAAACTTGACTGGCGAGTCAAGGAAAACAGCAATATGGCTTATTCGCTCCAAGGTTTAAACAACCATGTTGCTTCTACTATCTCCGCCCACTACTGGTTAAACTCCATTTATTCGCCTGAAGTGCGCCAAGCCCATATGGACGCCGATCTGCACTTGCACGATTTGCAACTTTTAGCCGCCTACTGTTGCGGTTGGGATCTGCGCGATCTTTTAATTTATGGCTTTACCGGGGTGGAAGGCAAAGTCCAAAGTAATCCTCCCAAACATTTTCGGAGTGCGCTCGGCATGATTGTTAACTTCCTCTACACCCTGCAAGGTGAAGCCAACGGCGCCCAGGCTTTTTCCAGCTTTGATACTTATCTCGCTCCTTTCATTCGCTATGATAATTTGGATTATACTTCTGTCAAACAGGCCCTGCAGGAATTTATGTTCAACATGAATATTCCCACCCGTGTTGGCTTTCAGACGCCCTTTACCAATATTACCATGGATCTGAAACCCTCCGGCGCTTTGGCCGAAGACTTTGTGATCATCGGCGGGCAAGTGACCGAGGACAAATACAAGGATTTTCAATCGGAAATGGATATGCTCAATCGAGCTTTTGCTGAAGTCTGTTTGGAGGGTGATGCTAAGGGCCGTGTTTTTACTTTCCCTATCCCTACCTACAATATTACCAAAGATTTGGATTGGGAAAATCCGGTTTTGGAAAAGGTCTGGGAGATGACCGCTAAATATGGCATTCCTTATTTCTCCAACTTTGTGAATTCCGACATGAACCCGGACGATGCCCGTTCCATGTGTTGTCGTCTGCGTTTAGACAACCGCGAGCTAAGGAAACGAGGTGGCGGACTTTTCGGGGCCAACCCCCTGACCGGCAGCATCGGCGTAGTTACTTTGAATCTGCCGCGCCTTGGCTATCTTTCCAAGAGTAAAGAAGAATATTTTGAACGTCTGACCCGCCTGATGGAGATCGCCCGGGAATCCCTGGAAACCAAAAGAGAGGTCTTGGAAAAATTTACCAACATGGGGCTTTATCCTTATTCTCGTTTTTATCTCAAAAAAATCAAAGATCAATTCGGCGAGTACTGGAAAAATCATTTTAATACTATTGGTATTCTTGGCATGAATGAATCACTCCTCAATTTTATGGGCAAAAATATTGTCAGTCCCGAAGGCCACGCTTTTGCTCTGGAGGTTATGGACTATATGCGTGAAAAATTGATGACTTATCAGACGGAAACCGGGCACCTTTACAACCTGGAAGCCACACCGGGTGAAGGCACTACCTACCGTTTTGCCAAAGCGGACAAAAAGAGGTATGCTGACATCGTCGTGGCCAACGAGAAATCTTATCAGGAGAAAAATTCTGCCCCTTATTATACCAACTCCACCCAATTGCCGGTTAGCTTTAGTGATGATATGTTTGAGGCGCTGGATCAGCAGGATGATCTCCAGACTCGTTACACCGGTGGTACTGTGCTGCATGGTTTTATCGGCGAGCGCCTGCCGTCTATCAAAGCCACCCGTGATTTAGTTAGAAAAATAGCCGAGAATTATCATTTGCCATATTATACCCTCACCCCGACTTTCAGCATTTGTCCCATTCACGGCTATCTTGCCGGCGAACATCAATTCTGTCCGCGTTGTGATGAAGAGATTGGCTACACCGAAAAACAGCCGACCGTGGAATCGCCCATTAAACAAGCCCAGCTTTTTAATTCCTAAATTTATTAATTTTAATAAAGTTATAAACTAAAACAAAAATTATGGAGGCTAATACCAGCCAAAGGACACCGTGTGAGATCTACTCTCGCGTGGTGGGTTATCTCCGGCCAGTCAAGCAATGGAACGAGGGCAAGCAGTCAGAGTTTGCCGATCGCCAGACATTTGACCAACAAGTTTGCGATACTTGCGGAGAATAATTTTTCTTTCCTTAATAAAAAATTCTTCTCTGCTTTTAGTTCGTCCAGCGGAGAAGAATTTTTTAATCATCTATAAATGAAAAGCTCCAATTTCCAAGATACAATTTCCAAATAATTTCCAAAATCCAAATCTAAGTATTATTTTTTTGAGTTTTATAATTTGAGCTTTGATATTTATTTGGAAATTGGAAATTGGGATTTGGAAATTAACCTAAAGTTTTTATGCTTATCGGTGGCCTGCAAAAAACCTCACTCCTTGATTACCCGGACAAAATTTCCGCGATTATTTTTATCGTGGGCTGTAATTTCCGCTGTGGTTTTTGCTATAATTCTCACCTCGTGACCAAAACCGATAAGGCCGAGATTATTCCCGAAGAAAAAATATTTCAATTTCTGGAAAGCCGTCGCAAAACCCTAGATGCGGTAGTAATTACTGGCGGTGAACCCACACTCCAGCCTGATTTGCCTCAATTTATCAAAAAAATCAAAGCCTTGGGCTATCTCGTCAAACTGGACACCAATGGCACCAACCCCGATATGTTAGCCGTATTGATTAATGACGGTCTGGTTGACTATCTGGCCATGGATATCAAAGGCCCTTTGCCAAAATATGCCAAAATTGTTAAGGTAAAGATAGATATTAAAAAAATAAAGAGAAGTCTCAAATTAATTATGAATTCTGGTTTGCCATACGAATTTCGCTCCACGCTTTTGCCGGCCCTGCATTCCCGAGAAGATTTGTTGGCGATGAGTGAGCTGATTGCTGGTGCTAGTCGCTATTTCCTTCAAAAATTTATGCCGGTTGCCAGTCTGAACGATCCGGCCTTCCGTTCGCTTCCCAGTTTTAATGATGCCGAGATGAACGAATTGGCTAAGTTATGCTCGGTCAACGTGAAACAATGCCAGGTTCGTTAGTTCATATCGTTTCAATTTTATCAAAACAAAAAATCCGCCACTGGCGGAAACAATTAACTTTACGCTTATGGTTTCTCTTGTCTATGCCTACAAAAATATGCCGGAAATGGACAAAAAATTTTTGGAAGATTATTTGGAGAAAAAAGTTGATCGTCTGACCAACTTAACTCAGAGTTTTGCCGGGGTTGCTAGTCGTCTTATGGTTCGCGCCGAAAAATTTGCCACCAAATCAGCTTATAAAATAGAAATGCAACTCCACCTCGACGGTAAAAAATTGTTAGCCGCCGAAGATGATCATACCGTGATCGAAGCCGCTGATCTCGCTCTAGACAAGCTAATTATCCAATTACGCAAGTTAGTGGAAAAGAAGCATGCCAAATAACCCGCTAACTCGTTAACTTATTAATTAAATCAAAAATATGTCTACCATCACAGTTGATAAACAAAAATGTATTGGCTGTGGCTCGTGCATGGCCATGTACCCGGAGTTGTTTAAACTGGGTCCTGATGGCAAAAGCGAAGTTATTTCTGATGATTATGCCGCCCACAATTATTCCAAAGAAGATATCGTCTCCGTTTGCCCGGTTAATGCTATTTCCATCAAAGATTAATTTTTGTAAAAGTTTATCCCGACCCGCCGAATCGGCGGAAGGGATCCCATGCCACAATGTGATTACGTTAATATAGTCCGTTCCTGATCTAGACGGGTTCCCTCGACTCGTTTCACTCGCTCGGGACAAGTTATGTTTGATCCTATGATTTATCTTGACCACGCCTCAACTACGCCCTTGGATAAAGAAGTGGCCAAAGCCATGGCGCCTTTTGGCCTGAAAAATTTTGGCAATCCCTCATCTTTATACCAGCCTGGACGCGTCGCCGCCGAAGCGGTGCGCTCTGCTCGTAGTTCCGTGGCCAAAATTTTAGGCGCAGGGCCCGAAGAAATTATTTTTACCGCTGGCGGTACCGAATCAGACAACCTGGCGATCTTTGGCATTGCCAATCAATTTATTGACCAGGCCAAAGACTATCACCTGATCACTACCAATATCGAACACTCGGCCGTGTTAAATAGCTTCCGCACCCTAGAAAAGAAAGGCTTCGCCGTTACTTATCTGTCCGTAGATAAATACGGTTTGGTTTCCAGCCAGGAGGTGATGAAAGCCCTGCGCCCTAATACTTTGCTCGTTAGTATTATTTATGCCAATAATGAAATCGGCGTGATCCAGCCAGTCGCGGAGATCGCTCAAGTGATCAGGAATTATCGCCACATTCAAAGAGTTGATACGGTTTCCAAAAACCCTCGTTTCCCGATTTTTCACACTGATGCCTGCCAAGCCGCCGGTTATTTGGATTTAAATGTCACAAATCTGTGCGTTGATCTCATGACCCTGAACGGTTCCAAGATTTATGGTCCCAAGCAAGTTGGTGTTTTGTATAAAAGTAAAAATATTAAGTTAATGCCCCTTCTCTATGGGGGCGATCAAGAATTTGGTCTACGTCCCGGTACGGAAAACGTCGCTGGTTTTATCGGTTTTGCCAAAGCTCTGGAATTAGTTAATAAATCAAAGAATAAAGAAGTAGCTCGTCTGACCAAACTGCGTGATTATTTTATTATGGAGCTCCTAAAGATTAAAAACACCAGTTTAAACGGCCACCCGACAACGCGCCTGCCCAACAATGTTAATATTTCTTTTTTGGGCATTGAAGGAGAATCAATCATGCTAAAACTAGATCGCCTGGGCATTTATGTTTCTACCGGTTCTGCTTGCCACAGCTTGAGTTTGGAGCCCTCACACGTGATTATGGCCTTGGGCCAGCCCTCTGAATACGCCCACGGTTCCATCCGTTTTACCCTGGGCCAAAGCACCACCAAAAAAGATCTGGACCAGGTTTTAAAAGTGTTGCCGGGAATTATTAACGAGCTGCGGAAAATGTCAGCCGTACGTTAATAGTTAGCAAGTTATAAGGAATTTATTTATAAATCTAAAATCCGAATTTCCAATGTCAAACAAAGCTCAAAATCCAAAGTCCAAATATTTAGGATTTTGGCATTAGTATTTTGTTAGAAATTTGGATTTTGGCATTTGGATTTTATTTGATAATTATTTTAATATGTCAAAAACTTCTCACCATAATCAAGACGTTCAAGACTCCGACGGCAAATTTTCTTGGCTCTACTCAAACACAGTTAAAGAACATTTTTTCCATCCCAAAAATATTCAGCTCAAAGACCCCAAGCTCAAAGAATTTAACGGAGTGGGCACGGTTGGTTCTCCTGCCTGCGGTGATGTCATGACCATTTGGATCCAGGTTGATCCCAAAACCAAGCGTCTTAAAAAATGTACTTGGCGCACTTTTGGCTGTGCTTCGGCCATCGCTTCCACTTCCATGCTCTCAGTCATGGTCACCCGCCGTGGCGGTATGAAAATCAGCGAGGCGGAAAAATTAACCCCCCAAGATATTTTAAAAGAATTGGGCGGCTTGCCCCCGAGAAAAGTTCACTGCTCCGTTTTGGGCGACCAGGCGCTCCGAGCCGCGATCGAGGATTATAAAAATTCCAAGAAAACTCAAAAATAAAAAATCAAAGATCAAAATTTTGGTATTCCGCTACGCGGAATGATTTATTATAATTTTAAATGTCCCCCTTTGAGTCCTAATCTCTGGACTTTTAGTCCATAACTTCAGTATACTGGAGGTATATGGAATACCACCGAACAACTTCACATACCAAGTTTGACAATAAGTATCATCTGGTTTGGATTACCAAATACCGTAAAAGAATATTAATAGGGGTGCTTGTCTAGAACAGACAATTAATTAGTAATGTTTTTTGATAATTTTTTTAATAACCTTGGCCAAATTATCATCTTTCCGGTGGTTAAATCTAAATTCCATTTCTTTTAAGTATAAATAAAAGCGTTTTCTATCGAT
>JAAZMX010000070.1 GCA_012798565.1 Candidatus Kuenenbacteria bacterium | reverse complement strand
CCAGTCTTTTAGAATCTGCAAAATATCCATTATTTTTTGTTCACTTGCCGTGATTTGCAAAATCGGCTCACTGGGATCAACAATATCTGTTACATTAATTTGGGGCAGAGGCGGGACATCAGAATCCAGAGTGGGCACTTCTGAGCCGGGCCGACCAGTATTTATCTCCGGCATTTCCGGAATATATTCAACTGGCTTTCCAGAGTCATCAACTACTTGGATGTCTAAGTCTGGCAAAGGCGGCACATCGGAAGTTAGTTCTGGCACTTCTGAACCCGGGGTTACTATTGGATCAATCTCGGGCAGAGGCGGGACATCAGAATCCAAGGTAGGCATTTCTGAGCCGGGCCGACCAGGCTGATTTTCCGCAGTTAATATTACCGGCTCTACCTCGGGCAATTGGGGCACATTGTCCAGCCACTGTTTTTTACGCCGAGCCAAATCAGCCAGCTTTTTTTCCATTTCCTTGATCCGGTCGTTGACATCTTTTCTGTTTTGGCAATCAGGGTCAACAAACATTTGCAGTCTTTCCGCCTCGGCTTGCAAGTCTTGATAGTCAGCCACAATTTTTTCCGGCGTGTCTAATTCTTTTTGTTTGGAATCAAGCAAATTGTCCGCGATAAAATAGCCGGCCACGCCGACAACAACGACAGCGACCGCGCCAAAGATTATTTTTTGTATCGTATTCATTTGAATATTATTAATTATATTTTTTCAGTTTTCTTGATTTATTTTAACGACTAATGAATCTAACTATTAAAATTATTTTTTTCTCATTATTTTGATTATCCCCACTACTCCCCCAATCGCCGCCACTATTCCGAGCAACTGCGCGCCCGGGCTGTCGTCATAGCCGCCATAGATAAACATAAATATGCCAAAAAGGATTAGGAGAATAAAAAGTGTGAATTTTAATACTTTTTTGGCCATAAAATTATTTTAAAACTTTTACTAAATTTCATGTTTATTTTAATTAATTTGCTGCTTCAACCAAATCTTTAGCAAAAATAGTTTGGCCGTTTTTATTGGCTTCGTACATTAAATCCTTAAAACTCTGACTAGTGATATCAGTAAAATCGCCCAAGATAATTAGTTGTTTATGATAGTTGGTTATTTTTTGAAACATTTCGCCGGCCACTAAAGTTTTTAAATCAAAAAAATTCGGTTCTAAACATTCTCGATGAATGGCTACAATATTGGCGTCGGCATTGGCCAGTAAATCCAAAAAATTACCTAGATTAATTTGCGGTGTTCGGGGATCAAAATAGGCAATCGTTTGCTTATGAAGATTGATAATTTCTTTAGCCATAAATTTATTTTGATTTTTTCTCCCAGCGTCTTTCCACATACACCCAACGCCACCACCAAAGACCAAGAAAAAACCCGCCAAGAGCGCCCAAAATCCACAAGACTATTTGTAACCATGGCGCCAAGGCGCAGGCATTATGAAAAGTAACCGCCACCCCCTGACTCCCTGCCCAAGATAGATATTTAATTTCTATTAAAGCGTGGGCCAAAAAACTCAATAACAGACCGAGAATTATGGCTGATATTAAATAGATCGTTTTTTTAAAGTTGTTTGCTGGTCCTGGTTTTTTAAAACACATAGTTGTTTTTTAATTTTAATATTTTTTTGGGGCATAAAAATCAATTATAAAATAGTTTTTTCTTTTTTGGCTTTCTCTAATAATCTGTAGGAAATCGGAGCGTTGTTTATAGTTTGCTTATTAGCTCCTAATTGCCCCTTAAACAACTTTTTGTATAAGGTAAGGGTAAATCTACCATTTTAGCACCTTTAGAGGACTAAAAATTTTTACCCTATAATGTAAACAACGCTCGTGATTCT
>JAAZMX010000069.1 GCA_012798565.1 Candidatus Kuenenbacteria bacterium | reverse complement strand
GCCGGAACGTTTATTACCATCAATAAACGGATGATTCTTGACCATAAAGTATAGAAGGTGCGCGGCCTTTTCTTCGATTGTCGGGTAAATATCTTTTTGGCCAAAAGCCTGCAGCACATTGCCGACAATACCAGCCAAATTTCCCACAGCATTTTCTTGGGCAAAAATTTCTGTAGCCAATTTCTGAGTGATCATTGCTTGTTTAAATTTTTGCAAAGCCGCGGCCAATTCCTCGCCAGTCAAGCGAACCTGTTTTTTGGTCGCGCCGGCTTTGGGCATTTGGGCTCGGTCATAGGCATGCAAAGACAACCAGGTGTTGGCAAACAATTTGACTAGATCCAGGACTTCGGCCTGTCCGATCGGCGTGCCTTTGGGTAAAATCTTTTTTATCTGTTCAATTGCTTTTAAAAATTGGTCATAATTTTTGGCGATCCTTTGGCGGTTGAGCGTATAGCCCTCAATAATATGCGCCCGCAAAGTCTTGGTCGCCCACTGGCGAAATCTAGTGCCAACTACCGAATTAATCCGATAACCAACGGCAATAATCGCGTCTAAATTATATAATATTACTTGCCGTTTAATCTCTCGCCTACCCTCTTTTTGAACTTGTAAGTATTCCTTACAGGTTGAATTTTTATCTAGCTCCTTATCTTTAAATATATTTTTTAGATGAAGAGTAATGTTTTGCGGAGTAACCTCAAATATTCTCGCCATTTCTGCCTGCGTGGCCCAAATTGTTTCCTGCTTCAAATCACCCTTGAGCTCAATGGCTCCGGACTTGGCCTGATAGATTACTATTTTATTTTTTAATTCTTTCTTGGACATATTGCGGTCAATAATATCTTCATTATCTCTCTTTACCTTTATTTTGGCAAACAACGAGTCATTTTAACATTTGAACATTTGAACATCTAAACATTAAAACAATAAATCAAAAAAGCCCCGGGTGGGGCTTTCTTCTTTCAGAATTTTTTTAAATTAAACAGTTGGTTTCTTTTTACCTTTCATCGCTACCATTATTATCACCAGCGCAAACGCGAGAAGACAAGCGACGACTGTCCAGATGACGGCCGGATATTGGCCATTGAAAGCGGCGGCGGAAAGATGCTTGGACAAAATCGCGCCATAAGCCCAGAGTAAAACCAAACCATAGGGAATACATCTATCATGCATGAGGCGCCAGGAACCGATCACGGCCCCGACAATTAAAATCAACACAGTCCAAAAAACTTCTGACAAGCCAAAACCATTCCAACCCAAGCTGACCAGTAAAACCGTGATATTGGCGATAGTGGCCACCGTGATCCAACCGAAATAAACGCTGAAAGGCAAACGCACCAGCCAGCGTTCTTTACTGGCGCGTAAAATATCGGCGATCTTGATCAGGGATACCAGCATGGCAATGATAATGATGGCTGATAGCCAGATGACGTCATAGTGCCAGGCAAAAATCCAAGCGGCGTTCAAAAGACCATTGATGATAAAAACACGGTTGACTTTGCCAAGCAAAGCATCATCCTTGCGCGTCAGTTGGTAAATAACATAAATGCCCAAGAGGGTATAAATCAAACCCCAGATAGAAAAAGCATAACCGGCCGGGGCAAATAAATTGGGATAGCTGTCAGAGACGGCGCCGGTGCTTCTGCCAGCCAAAGGCAAAGACACGGCCAGATAATTGACAACCACCATGACCAGATAAGCGATTAGGGCGCCGAGTCTGGTGAAAAGCGTGTTCATATTGTTCAAGATAATTAAGGTGCTTGTCTAGAACAGACAATTAATTAGTAATGTTTTTTGATAATTTTTTTAATAACCTTGGCCAAATTATCATCTTTCCGGTGGTTAAATCTAAATTCCATTTCTTTTAAGTATAAATAAAAGCGTTTTC
>JAAZMX010000068.1 GCA_012798565.1 Candidatus Kuenenbacteria bacterium | reverse complement strand
GCCAACCTATGAAGTAGCAATAACCAAGAGCGCCCCAGCGACCGCTTATGCTGGTGACGAGATTACCTACACCATAGACTGGTCAGTGACCGGCAATGCTCTGGCTTCGAATGTGACGATTGTTGATACTTTGCCAGCAGGAGTAAATCTATTGAGCGTTAGCGGCATTTCGGGCAGCTATAGTTCAATGGGCAATACCTATACTTTTGTATTAGGTGACAAGATGCCTCCGGCCAATGGTACGATTGAATTATTGGTAAAAATAAGCAACTCAGCAGTTGACGGCGATGTCTTGGTAAATAATGTAACTATCACGAGCGGCGATAAAAATGCCGATGACAGCGCTTCAACTACGATACTTGGTCGCTATGATTATACAGTTTTAATCGATAAAGTCGCTCCGGCCGAGGTTAATGCTGGTGAAAATATTACCTATAACATTGATTGGTCAGTGGCGGGTAATAAGACTGCGCCAGCGGTAGTCGTTACTGATACCTTGGCGGCAAATGCGACCTTCGTATCCGCTTCCGAAAACGGAGTTTATGATGAGGCGACCAGAACAGTCGTTTGGCAATTGGGCGCAGTGGATGCCGGAACAGTCACCACCCCATTGCAGGTGGTGGTATCAACCTCACCTGATGCCAATGACGGTGAAGAGGTTGTAAATAATGTAGTAATAAAGAGTGAGAGCAAAGAGGCCAGTGATAGTGCGACGACTATTATAAAGAAAGAAATTATATACGACCACGAGGTCAGTATTGAGAAATCAGCTCCGGCTGAAATTAATGCCGGTGATGGTATTACCTATACTTTGGATTGGAATGTGACGGGCAATGAAACTGCTCCAGACGTGACAGTGATTGATAGTCTGCCAGCAAATGTGACTTTTGTATCAGCTTCTGACAGCGGTACTTATGATGAGGCAACCAGAAAAATTACTTGGTTACTCGGTGATAAGCAGCCTGGCGATAATGGTACTCTAACAGTAGTAGTGTCTACTGAGGCCGTTTCTTTAACTGATGGTGAAACTATCACCAATAACGTGGAAATCAGAAGTGGTCTAAAAACCGATACTGATAGCGCTATTACAATTGTTAAAAAAGGCGGTAGCACTGATCATGATGTCAATATTACCAAATCAGCTCCAGCCAGCATCAACGCCGGTGAGAGCATCAATTACACCATCAATTGGAATTGTACTGGTAACGAAACCTGCGTAGACGTAATCGTAACCGATACTTTGCCAGACAAGGTGAATTTCGTGTCCGCTTCCGATAACGGTGTTTACAGCACCACAACCAGAACAATCGTCTGGCAGTTGGGCAACAAACAACCGGGCAACAGCGGAACTTTAACCGTAGCGGTTGGTACCAACGCTGGTTCTTTGACCAACGGTGAAACCATCACCAATAACGTCAAGATTCAGAGCGGTTCCAAGACGGCAACCTCAACGACAACTACCACTGTTTTTGAAGAGGGCAATTTGGTCCCTGGCGTGAAATTAGAATATGATTATCCTTTAAAGAAAACGAACGGCTACTCATACGCGGAACAGATACGGGTAATCAATAATGGCCAAGTGACTTTGACCAATGGCGCTTTATGGATTGATTTGAACGAAAAGATCCTTGAAATGGAATCAACTGACAAGGCCACTGTTTTAGGCGATGTCAAGAAACAGATGTTTAAATGGTCAATTCCGACATTGGCCCCAGGAGAAACCTATGTTCTCAATTTCGTGGTACATGCATTTGATCAGGATGTATATCATCTAACGGACACTTATGTGGCCTATTTCAGTGATCAGGCGGATGCAAAAACCAAAGGATCAGAATGGGTAATTTGTCCGGATGTATGGTACAGAAGAGGAGAATATGATATGAGCCGCGGTGTGGGTTCAACCGCGCCAAGCGCGACTTATCAGGGGCAAGCTCCCAAAAGGACAACACCTCTTGATCCACCGGTAATCAAGCCGGTGGCAGTGGTCACGCCGACAAGCGCAACAGTGAAGAGCGAGGTAGCCGTGGCGGATATTTTGGCCTTGACTTATACCTATGCTCAGACAAAAGAATTGGGTGGCGCTTATCTGGAATCGGTGACAATGAAAAATACGGGAACCTCAGAGTTGACTAATGGTTTTTTGACCGTGAATATTCCTAGTAAATTAATCAATTTTGTTTCCGCCATGCCCAATTGGGACAATGGAAGCAAAAACGAGGAAACAGCGACTTGGAAGATTGATTCTTTGGCGGCCGGTGAAGAAACAACTATAAAATTCACAGTGGCAGCCAAAGCGGTCGGAGTACCAACAACCAAGGTGACGGCGGTTTTTGACCAGGTGACCAAGAAGGTTAGTTGGACAGAAAATATTAATGCTCCAAAGACAGCCAAATCGTCAGTAATCGTAGCTCCGGCAACAACCTCGACGCTGGAAGTTATCCCGCCGAAAAGTGAATGTCCAAAATGCCAAGCGTGCGCTACTTGCCAAACTGGCGCTTGCGCTAATTGCGGCTGGTGGTTATGGTTGATTATTATTTTGATACACATACTAGTTTTGTTTGTTTATTATTTCTTTGAAGCCAAGGAAGACATGAAACAAGACGAAGCCGGGGAATATTATATTATCAAAGGCAATAAGGGTTGGATGTTACCGGTGTTTATGGCTTTACTGGTGGTATTTCTTTTACTTTATTTGGTCTGCGCGGTCGGCTCATGGTGGGCTTTGGCTCTGATTTTGGCCTGTTATTATCTGGCCTTGGTCAGCAACCATTTTTTGATCCATAAAGTAGAAATGAAATACGGACCATTCTTTCCTTTGTTGATTACTTTGGCAGTTCTCATCGCTTATCTTATCTGCCATTCATGGTATTGGTGGGTGCTGACCGCCGTGATTGTGTTTTATGTTTTAACATTGGGCACATATTATTTCATGGTGATCAAGATGAACCGCCAGAGCAGAAGCTATTGGTGGCTCGCGCCGCTATTCGCGACTGCGCTAATCATTGTATTAGAAATGGTTTTGAGAATGTGCCATTGCGGTGAAGTGATAAAGTAAAGACTTCAACTAGAAAATCCCTCCGAATAATATCGGAGGGATTTTGGTTTGGGGAAAAATAAGTAAAACAAAAAATCCACTCTTTTCCCGAAGTGGTCTTTATGAAGATCAACTCGGAAAGGGAGTGGATTTTAAGTTTATTTTTATGGAGGCGCGGAGATCCTCCTGGGTCTCCGCGCTTTATTTCTATCTGATGTAGTCGTTGAGGATGTTTTCCAGCATCTCGAGGCGGCCGCTCTTCATTGTCGGCATGCCCTGCTCGAGGATGTATTTTTCCAGTTCGACAAAACCCACCTTGCCGGCCATGATTTTTGCGCCGATCCCCGAACGATAGCTCTCATACCGTTTATCGATAAAAGCGCTCAGGGCTTTATCCTGAATGAGCCGGTGGGCGATCAACAGGCCGCGGGCAAAGGCATCCATGCCGCCGATATGGGCGTGAAACAGATCCACCGGGTAGATAGAGCTGCGCCGCACATGGGCGTCGAAGTTGAGTCCGCCACTGCCCAGTCCGTTCTGCTTGAGGATGATCATCATGGCCAACGTAGTGCTGTAGAGATCGGTCGGGAACTGGTCCGTATCCCATCCCAGCAACAGGTCGCCGCGATTGGCGTCCACGCTGCCCAGCTTGCCGGCCGCGGAGGCCACGGTCAACTCGTGCTCAAAGGTGTGTTTGGCCAGCGTAGCGTGATTGGCCTCGACGTTGATCTTGAAATAATCGATGAGATCGTACTGGCGCAGAAACGCCAGCGCCGTGGCGGTATCGAAATCGTACTGATGCTTGGTCGGCTCGCAGGGCTTGGGCTCGATGAGGAACTGGCCCTTGAAGCCGATCTTTTTGGCATAGTCCACCGCCATGTGAAAAAAGCGCGCCAACTGCTCCTGCTCGTGCTTGAGATCAGTGTTGAGCAGTGATTCATAACCCTCGCGGCCGCCCCAGAACACATAGTTTTCGCCGCCCAGAGCCTTGGTGGCGTCCAGCGCGTTCTTGACCTGCGCCGCGGCCAGGGCGAAGACATGCGCATCCGGATTGGTGGACGCCCCGGAGGTGTAGATGCGATGACTGAACAGATTGGCCGTGCCCCAGAGCAGTTTCACGCCCGTCTGCTTTTGCAGAACCTTGGCATGATCCACCATGATCTGCAGGTTCTTGCACGATTGGGCAAAGGTCTCGCCTGCCGGAGCGATGTCACGGTCGTGAAAGCAGTAATAGTCGACGCCCAGTTTCTGGAAAAATTCAAAAGCAGCATCCATGGTCTCCCGGGCGCGATCCATCGGATCCGGAGCTGAGCGCCAAGGGCGGTCATAGCTCGGTCCACCAAACATGTCGGTGCCGTCGGCCATCATGGTGTGCCAATAGGCCACGGCGAAACGCAGATGCGCGGCCATAGTCTTGCGGCCGACCCGGGCGTTTTTATCATAATACTTGAACGCCAGCGGATTATTGGAATCCTTGCCCTCAAAAGGAATGAGAGCAGTGACATTAGGGAAAAATCTGTTACTGAACATAGATCCTCCTGAGAAAAAGTTTGTGAAACAACAATGAGTTAGGGTTTGATTTCAACGTAGCTTTTTGGGGTTATTTTGTCAATGATAGTAGACGCTTGACAGGAAGACTGATTCGTTGTAGAGTGAGGGTAAAACCTAAATAAATAGTGTGCTTTTTGAGAATCAAAGAGGCCGAAAGGAGGCAGGTAATGAAAACAATATCAACGTTTTTACTGTTTTTTATTCTTCTTCTGATTCTGGGGTGTGGGCCAGGAGACTACTCTCCAAAAGATGATAATGGGGAGTCAATCACTCCACCACCACAACCCTCGGTGCGACCTGTTCCTGGTTTTTTGCCTAGTGACCTGGCTCACCCAGAATGGGGCGAGGGTTATAAGAAACACACAAATGAGTGGGCTAAGGAATCAGGGCGTCAAGCTGGTCGATTTATTGATGAAAGTAATAAAAGTATTGATCAATTTGCTAAGGAGTCGAGAAATCGAGACTGGACCAGGGCAGGGCTTAGGAGTGGTGGCGATTTTGTCACTGGTGTAACTGGTGATCCTGGTCTGGATCTTGACAGGGTGCTTGATAATTTACAGCCATCTGGGTGGGACGGCAATGCTGATCCCAAGGAGGATTTAAAAAAGATTTGGGATTGGCTGAAAGGGGAAGACTGAGCCAAACCCAAACGAGAGGAGGTGAGAAAAGTGGATGAAAAAATGAGAAAAGAGGTGGAGCGGGAAAAGGAAAAAAGGAAAGCCGATAAGACTTGGGAAGATGACAAAAACAAAAGACATGAAGATTGGGAGAGGCAGCATACAGCTGACCATGCAAGATGGGAGAGGGAAAGAGAGAAGTGACCTCGGAATTGGTCCGGCCCTTGATTGGGAAACAAGAATTTCGATTTGGCCATTTTCAACTGGCTAAGGAGGCGGAAATGAAAACGACAAGATTGTGACCAGCGGTTAGAAATTAGTTCGCTGGTTTTTTATTTGGGTTGGAGCGGGGAACCCAGGCTTTAGCCTGAAAGTTGACGGTCTTACAGCCTGAAGGCTGGCCTGCCTACGCTTTGCTACGGAGAGGCATGGTTCCTCGAAAAATATGGTTTGAGTCAGGGGAAGGTGATGATGGAGAGATCATCAGGCTCCAAGTTTAACTTGGAGCCAACGGATAGCCAACGGATATATTGCGCTCGCTTTTTGCAGTTGGTATGCTAAAATGGTAAAAGAATAAGGACAATATTTTATGCCAGAAAATAAGGAGAAAATAGCCAATTTGGAAAGATTAAATCCAGAGCAAAAAGAGGCGGTGACTTATGGTGACGGGCCGGTTTTGATTGTGGCTGGAGCAGGCACGGGCAAAACTACGGTGATCACCGAGAGAGTGGCCTGGTTGATTGAACAAGGCAAGGCCAAGGCAGAGGAAATTTTGGCTTTGACTTTCACGGACAAAGCGGCGGGCGAGATGGAAGAGCGGGTGGATAAAGCCCTACCTTATGGTTATGTGGATTTGTGGATTATGACCTTTCATGCTTTCGCGGAGCGGATTTTGAAAGCGCACGCTTTGGATATTGGCGTGCCAAATGATTTCAAGTTGTTGACTCAAACAGAGCAGTGGCTCCTCATTCGCAACAATTTGGAAAAGTTTAATCTGGATTATTATCGGCCACTGGGCAATCCCACGAAGTTTATTCATGCTTTGATCAAACATTTTTGCCGTTGTAAGGATGAGGAGATCTGGCCGGAAGATTATTTAAAATATACAGATTTGTTGAGGGTGAATTTGGATGGGATGGAAGCGGGGAAAATTCCAAGCTCCAAATCCAAAATTCAAAATAAATTCCAAGCTCCAAATCCAAAATTCAAAAAAAACCAGGATAGCGACGGAAGGGGAGATGATATGATTGGAGAAATTGACGAGAGTGAGGTGAAAAGACTGGAGGAGGTGGCGAATGCGTATCATGTTTATCAGCAGCTACTTTTGGATAATAGCGCCTTGGATTTTGGGGATTTAATCAACTATACTTTGAAGCTTTTTCGGACCAGGCCGAATATTTTGAAAAAATACCAGCAGCAGTTTAAATATATTTTGGTGGATGAATTTCAGGATACCAACTTCGCGCAATACGCATTGGTGAAATTATTGGCCGGAGAAAAAAGGAATTTGACGGTCGTGGGCGATGATGACCAGTCGGTCTATAAATTTCGGGGCGCTTCAGTATCTAATATTTTACAATTTAAAGATGATTATCCAGAGTCGGCAGAGGTATTTTTGAATAAAAATAACCGTTCCAAACAGAATATTCTGGATTTGGCCTATAATTTTATCCAACTCAATAACCCGGAAAGACTAGAGGTTAAACTCAAAAGTCAAAAGTCAAAAGTCAAAACTAAGGAATTAACAAAAAAATTGGAGGCGCAGATAGAAGGCGAGGGAGAAATAGAATATTATCGAGCGGAGGACGAGGCGGGCGAGGTGGAGTGGGTGGTGAATAAAATCATAGAGATATATAATAGAGAACGCAGTAAGATTGATGAGCCCCGAGGCGAGCTCGGGGCAGCTGATGCAGGCATCAGCTGGAATGACTTTGTCGTATTAATTCGGGCCAATAACCAGGCCGAGGCATTTATTAATGGACTGTCTATGGCTGGCGCGCCCTTTAACTATGTGGCCTCAAAGGGTTTATATGGTAAAGAAATAATCCGCGATATTTTGGCCTATTTAAAACTATTGGACAATTATCATGAGACCATGGCCATGTGGCGGATTTTAAATTTGCCAATGATAAAGATCAAAGCCGAGGACCTGATGGAAATCAACCGTTTTGCTAATCGCAAGGCCTATTCGATTTTTGAAGTTTTGCGGCAGATTGATATCTTGAGCAAAGTGGAGGCAGAAACCAAACGCAAGGTCAAGAAGATTTTGTCATTATTAGAAAAACACACTGCCCTGGCTAAGCAAAAAAGCGTTAAAGAAGTGATTTTGAAATTTATTGAGGATTTTGGTTATAATGATTACTTGTTGAAAAATGAACGGACCAAGGAGTTTGGCTATATTAATAGCTTATTGAAAAAAACCGAGCAATTCAGCCGTGAGCGCGGGGAGAACAGTTTGACTGATTTCAAACAAATGATTGACTGGGAGATGGAGTCGGGCGAACAGGGAGATCTGAGCAAAGACATGGAAGAAGGACCAGAAGCGGTCAAGATTATGACAGTGCACACAGCCAAAGGCTTGGAATTCAAATACGTGTTTGTAGTAAATCTGGCGGATAAGAGATTCCCCTCAATGGAAAGAAAAGATCCGATTGAACTGCCAGACGCTCTGGTCAAGGAGATTATTCCGGGCGGGGATATCCATTTGCAGGAAGAGCGGCGGTTATTTTATGTGGCGATGACTCGAGCCAAGGAGGGTTTGTATTTGAGCAACGCGGAAAACTATGGCGGCAAGACAAAGAAGAAAGAGTCGAGATTCGTTTTTGAGACAGGATTGGGAGAAAGGGCAAAAGGCAAAAGGCAAAAGGCAAAAATAAGTAGCGAAGATGAAATCCAAAATCCAAAATCCCAATCAAATCCAAAATCAAAAATCCAAAATATGAGCATAAGTTATGCTCCGTTGGCGGAGAAGAACAAGATAGAATTACCCAAGGCGTTTTCGTATTCGCAATTAAAAGCGTTTGAAACTTGTCCGTACCAATATTATTTGAGTTTTATTTTGAAAATACCAACTCCCGGCAACGCGATGTTTAGTTACGGCAAGACAATGCACGCGACCTTGCAGAGATTTTTGACCGGAGCGCGCGAGCTTGGCGGGGCGGCACAGGCGGCCTTATTCGGCGGGCAAGAGAAAGAAGAGAAGCGGATAGTGAGTCTGGAAGAGTTACTGAAGATTTATCGGGAGGCGTGGATCGATGATTGGTACGAGAGCAAGTGGCGCAAGGAAGAATACCGGGCGCGGGGACAAAAATCATTGAAGAAATTTTACGAGCAACTAGGTGGTCAGGCGCCTGAGGTGATCGAATTGGAAAAGAGTTTTAATTTGAAAATCGGTTTGTATACGGTCAGGGGGGTGATTGACCGGATAGATAGATTGTCAAATGGCAAGGTGGAGATTATTGATTATAAAACCGGTGAGGCGAAAAGCGAAGCGAGCGCGGACAAAGACCAGCTTTTGATTTACCAGTTGGCCGCCAAGGAAGTTTTTGGCTGGGAGGTGGAAAAGTTGACTTATTATTATTTGGATAATAATACAACGGTGTCTTTTTTGGGCTCGGAAAAGGAATTAGAAAAAGCAAAGGAGAAAGTGTTGGGGTTGATTGAGAAGATTATGAAATATGATTTTACGGCCACGCCGGGGCAATTTGTGTGCCAACATTGTGATTTTAAGGAGATTTGTGAGTTTCGGGAAATATAATCTACGAATATACGAATCAGTTACGAATTTACAAATAAAAAAAGTAACTAGTAGTTAGTAACTAGTAACTAGTAAAAGGAATTGTTTTAAAAATCTAGGATATGATGGTCATCCTCGGGCGATCCCGTTGTATCTTCGGGGGCGACCCGGGGATCTAGGTCAATTTTTTTGTTTTTATTTCTGGATTCCCGCTTTCGCCCGTCCGCCATCGCTAATCGCTCAGGCGTTGCGGGCGGGCGGGAATGACAGAAGCAAAGGCAGCTTTTTTGAAGTTTGACATTTGTGATTTATTTGGAAATTGGAAATTGGGAATTGGAAATTATTTTAAATCTATGTCTTTCGCGGCGATTGGAGATTTATTAAGAAATAGAGTAGGGAAGGGAACTTTCAGCGAAAAGGTGACGGCGGCTTTGGTGTGTGAGGAGTTTGATAAGATCCTTTTGGAGGTTTTTGGGACGGTAATCGAGAATAACGCCAAGACGATGTATCTGAAGGACAGAATTTTGACCGTGGCTTGTCTGTCGCCGGTGGTGGCTCAGGAGATAAGGATCAAAGAGAATCAACTTTTGGAAAAAATAAACGGCAAATTTCCCAGCCCCGAGAGGGTGGTGGAGAGGATCCGTTTATTGATGTGATTTTCATTTGCCAAAATAGGGGAATATTGCTAAAATATAGCTAGATAACAAATAGCAAATGAGTTTAAAAAAGTACCTATTTTTGATGGTTTTTGCCACTGTTTTGTGTTGGACAGCCTGGGCGTTTGTCCTATTTTTTATTAACCCCGAAACAGCCGGTACGACCGGGATGATATTTTTCTATGGTTCTTTGTTTTTGGGACTTTTTGGGCTATTCAGTATTTTGGGTTTCGTAATCAGGCATGTGATTGGCAAAAGAATCGTGGCTTATCAGCAGGCCAAAACCGCTTTTCGGCAGGGGGCAATGTTCGCCTTGCTTTTGACTGGCTCCTTGTTTCTCCAAGGGCAAAGGCTTTTGGTTTGGTGGAATACTTTGTTATTTATTTTTCTTTTGTCAGTGATTGAGTACTTTTTTTTGACGTCAGAAGAGAAGAAAAATAATTTTAGTCGTGACGGCGAATAATGGTTGAACATGGTACCTTCTAGCTCCTTTGCGGAGTTCAAGGCTGGGTTTTTCCCTCTCATTTTTACCAAGGAGAGGATAAATAAAGAAGATATGTTACAAGATAAATTGAAAAAAATTAAACAAGAAATAACGGCCGAGTTGGAAAGAACGCGGACTTTGGAGCAGTTGGAAGAATTGAACAAAAAATATTTTTCGCGCGCTTCTGGGGAGTTGACTCAACTGGTGCGGGAGATAAAGAATTTGGCTGAGGAGGAGAGGCCGATGATCGGCAAGATCGCCAATGAGATAAAAAGAGAAGCGGAAGAATTGATCGATAAAGTGAGAGTTGGGTTGGTTGAGCACTCAGCGGGACAAAACAAAGAAAAGATATTTGATCCGACTTTGCCCGGCAGGAAAGGCGCGGCTGGCAGTCTTCATATTTTGACGCAAATCAGGCGCGAAGTGGAAGAGATAATGGCGGGTCTTGGGTTTATCGTTGTTGACGGGCCGGAATTGGAATCAGAATGGTATAATTTTGAGGCAGTTAATGTGCCAAGTTGGCATCCGGCTAGAGATATGCAGGATACATTTTATGTAAAGTCAAAAGGCAAAATTCAAAAGGCAAAAGTAGGAGGAGAAGGAGAAAGAGAGATTGATTATAAATTGGTGATGCGGACACATACGAGCAATGTGCAGGTGAGGGCGATGGAAAAGTATGGGGTGCCATTGCGTTGTATTGTGCCGGGCCGGGCTTTTCGCAACGAGGCGACTGATGCTAGACATGAACACAACTTTCACCAAGTGGAGGGACTCATGGTGGATAAAAATATTTCTATCGCCAATTTTAAGGCAGTACTGGACGCGATTATCAAGTCGATACTTGGGGCTGATTATAAAACGAGAATCCGGCCTGGCTTTTTTCCTTTTGTGGAGCCGGGTTTTGAGGTGGATTTGTCTTGCATATTGTGCCAGACCAAGGGTTGTCGGGTATGCAAGCAGACTGGCTGGGTAGAATTTTGCGGGGCGGGTATGGTACATCCAAATGTCCTGAAGGCTGGGGGCGTGGATCCGGAAAAATATTCCGGTTTTGCTTTTGGTTTTGGGTTGGAGCGATTGGCCATGATGAGATACGGGATTAATGATATTCGGTTATTTGAGAGCGGAGATCTGAGGTTTTTGAGACAATTTTAGAATTAATACAAATTACGAATATTTACAAATATACAAATAATTTAGGAACAAAAAGTAGAATTAGGATTTAAGATTTATGATTTAGGATTTATTTAAAAATTAAAAATTACAAAATTAAAAATTGTTAAGATGTTAGTTTCATTGAATTTACTAAAAAGATACGTTGATTTGCCAGCAACCGCGACACCGGAAGAGGTAGTGGCGAAATTGTCGGCTTGCACCGTGGAGGTGGAAGATTTTTTTGAGGCGGGCAAAGATTTGAAAAATATTGTCGTGTGCAAGGTGGTCAAGCTGGAAAAACATCCAAACGCGGATAAGTTACGGATTGTCAGGGTTGACATGGGAAAGGATAGTTTGCTGAAGGTCGTGTGCGGGGGAATAAATCTTTATGAAGGAATGTTGACGGCAGTAGCCTTGCCGGGAGCGATGGTCAAGTGGCATGGCGAGGGCGAGAGTGTGAAATTGGAAAGGACAAAAATCCGCGGGGAAGAGTCAGAAGGGATGATTTGCGCCGCCAATGAGATTGGTTTGGCGGACAGATTTCCGGCTGGGGAGTTGGAAATTATTGATTTAACTGTTTTGGATTTTCAGATAGGCAAATCATTGGCTGAAGCGTTTGAGTTAGATGACGTGATTATTGATATTGATAATAAATCAATTACCAATCGGCCCGATTTGTGGGGACATTATGGCATAGCCAGAGAAGTGGCGGCGATTTATGACAGCAAATTAAAACCCCTGGAGATTGAAGAAAAAGCAGAGACTAGAGAAGCAAAAGACAAGGACGGCAGCGGGCTAAAGGTAAGCATTAAAGATTATAAATTATGTCCGAGGTATTTGGGTCTGATGGTGGAGAACGTGAAAGTTAAAGAGTCGCCCTTGTGGCTCAGGAATGCTTTGACCTTGGTCGGATTGAGGCCGATAAACAATATTGTCGATGTCACTAATTATGTGATGGTGGAAATTGGCCAGCCGATGCACGCTTTTGACGCCGAAGTAGTGGGAAATATCGTCGTGAGAGTAGCTAATCAGGGCGAGAAAATAATTACTTTGGATAAAGTAGAAATGGAACTCGACCCAGAAACCCTAGTAATTGCTGACAGCAAAAAGCCGATTGCCGTGGCTGGAGTAATGGGCGGATTACACAGTCAAATTACTGATAAAACCAAGAAGATTATTTTGGAAGCGGCCAATTTTGAGGCGGTGGGGGTGAGAAAAACTTCGCAGCGGTTGGGAGTGCGAACTGACGCCTCGATGAGATTCGAGAAATCTTTAGACGTAAATTTGGCTGAGGCGGCAATCAGACGCGCTAGCTATCTAATAAAAGAAATTATACCGGAAGCTAAGGTAGCGGAGACAATAGTAGCAGACGGTAAGGTGGCGACAAGCGAAGAGACAATAGAGATGAGTGTTGGTTATATTCAAACCAAAACAGGCGTGGAAATAAGTAAAGGGGAAATAGTTGATATTTTGAAAAGACTTGGTTTTGTTGTCAAAGACAAAAAAGAAAATCTGGCCGTGACAGTACCAAGCTGGCGAGCAACCGGGGATATAAAAACCAAAGAAGATTTGAGTGAGGAAGTGGCCAGGATTTATGGTTATGAAAAAATCAAGCCAGAATTTCCGGAAGTGAGAATAAAGACCTTGCCAAGAGAGGGAGAGCGAATTGTTATAAATAAAATCAAAGATCAATTGTCTGGCCGGGCCGCGATGAACGAAATTTTGAATTATTCTTTTTGGCCGAAAAAACTGGTCGATGATCTCGGGGTGGAACGAGAGGCAGAGTTAATCGGACTTTTGAATCCATTGTCAGAGGATCAAGCATATCTTAGGATGAGTTTGGTGCCGGGACTTTTGAAGAATATTAGTGATAACAGCCGTTTTTATGATGAATTTAAGTTGTACGAGGTCGGTCGGATCTTCCTTGACCGGAAAGGAAAATATAAAATAGAAAAACACAGCAAAGAGCATTTACCGGATCAGCCATATTATTTGGCTGGAGCATTGGTAGGGCCGGCAAATAAAGAGCCATTTTGGGAAGCCAAGGGTATAATAGAAGGATTGGGAGAAGAGTTCGATTTGGACTTTGTGGCTTGGTCAGCTGGCCGGAATCCTTTTTATGAATTTATAAATAAAATGACCGATAAGGAAAAGAGACTGGTGATTGTCAACGGCAAGGAAAAAATCGGTTGGATTGGCGAGGTAAATGTGTCAACGGCTGATTATTTTGGTGTGAAGAATAGAAAGATAGCAGTTTTTGAGTTGGATTTGACAGCCATATTGGAAGCGAAAGAGGAATTGAAACAATATCGACCAGCGCCAAAATATCCGGTAGTTTGGAGAGATATTGCCATTGAGGTGGCCTGGAAGACACACTGGGAAAATATCAAGAAAGAGATAGCCAAGATAAATCCATTGATCAAAGAAATCACTTTTTTGTCAGAATATGATTTGGGCAAGAAAAAGAGCCTGGCCTGGAGGGTGAAATATCAATCAGAAGAGCGGACATTGAAAGATGAAGAAGTGGCAGCGCTGGAAGCGGAGGTTGTAGGGATGCTGGAAAGTAAGTTTGGGGCCAAGAGGAGATAGGAATCATTTAAACATTCAAGCATTTAAACATATAAGCATAAGAGCACGAGAACATTAAATCACTCGCCTGCCATCGGCTTCGCCTCAGGCGAATGGCGGGCAGGTTAAAACATTAAAACACTAGAGCAAGAGAAGAATTGTGATTTAAGATTTAGGATTTAAGATTGATATGGCAAAGAGTAATATGTAAAATGTTTGGAATTAAAGTGATAGCGAATTGATCTAAAATTTAGAAATTAGAATTAAAATTGTTGTTTATGGCAAAGAAAGCAGAAAAAGTAGCAAAAAAAACCAAAAAATCAGTTGGTGGTGGGGAATATAATGCCGCGCAGATTACGGTTTTGGAAGGGTTGGAACCGGTTCGAAAAAGGCCGGGCATGTATATTGGTTCAACCGGGGCAGTTGGTCTACACCACATGATTTGGGAAGTGGTAGACAATGGCATTGATGAAGCGATGGCTGGTCATGCTAATTTGATCGTGATCACGCTTTTGCCTAATAATATGGTAGAAGTTTATGATAATGGCCGCGGTATTCCGGTGGACATTCACAAGCAAGCCAAGGTGTCCGCCCTGGAAGTGGTTTTGACCAAGCTGCACGCTGGCGGCAAATTCGGCCAAGGCGGTTATAAGGTTTCTGGAGGATTGCACGGCGTGGGCGTGTCGGTGGTGAACGCTTTATCGGAATATATGAAAGCTGAGGTTTACCGCGAGGGTAAGATTTGGGTGCAGGAATATAAGCGTGGGGTGCCACAGAAAAAAGTAAAAGCGGTCGGCAACACTAAGATGCGCGGGACTAAAATTACATTTCAGCCGGATTCGACTATTTTCCAGACGGTAGAGTTCAGCTGGGAGACAATTATTGATCATTTGCGCCAACAGGCCTATCTAAATAAGGGCATCAAGATCAGAATTCTGGACGAAAGGAAGAAAGAAGAGGCCCGATCATACGAATATTATTTTGAAGGCGGCATCAAATCATACGTTAGTCATCTGAACACTAATAATGAGGCTAAACACGAAAAGGTTTTTTACACAGAGAAAAGTATGGTGCCAGAAAGGGGAAATAGTGAAAATCCAGAAGGCGTAATAGATGAGCGGCCAATAAACGTAGAGATTGCCTTTCAATATATTGAAGAGTATAAAGAAGCGGTCTACGCTTTTGCCAATAATATTATCAATCCGGAAGGTGGCATGCATGTGGTTGGTTTTCGAAGCGCCCTGACCAGGGTATTGAATAATTACGCCAGAACCAAAGGTTATCTGAAAGAAAAAGACGATAATTTATCCGGTGAAGATGTGCGCGAAGGATTGACAGCTGTTATCTCGGTCAAGGTTTCCGAGCCGCAATTTGAAGGCCAGACTAAGGCCAAGCTCGGTAATCCGGAAGCGCGTCAGGTAGTAGAAAGCGTTTTTGGCGAAGCCCTAGCAATTTATCTCGAAGAAAACCCTAAGGATGCGGAAGGGATTATTGGTAAATGTCTTTTGACAGCACAGGCCAGAAAAGCGGCCAGAACAGCGAGAGACGCGATTATTAGAAAAGGCGCTTTGGAGGGCATGACTTTACCGGGAAAATTGGCTGATTGCTCTTCGCGCGATGCGGCCGCAACTGAGCTTTATATCGTCGAGGGAGACTCGGCTGGTGGCAGCGCTAAGCAGGGTAGGAGCCGTGAGTTTCAGGCGATTTTGCCATTGCGTGGCAAGATTTTGAACGTGGAAAGAGCCAGACTGGACAAGATGCTCGCCAATAATGAAATTAAATCGCTCGTGATTGCGCTCGGCACCAATATCGGCGAGCAGATGGATATCACCAAATTGCGCTACAATAAAATTATTATTATGACCGATGCGGATGTGGACGGCGCGCATATCCGGACATTACTTTTGACTTTCTTCTATCGGTATTTTCCGGAATTAGTCAGACAGGGCCATATTTATATTGCCAAACCGCCGTTGTATAAATTACAAAAAGGCAAAGAGATGCATTATGCTTATAGCGATGAAGAAAAGGACGACTTGGTAAAAAAGATGGGGGGAATAGAGAAATCAGAAATCAGAAATCAGAAATCAGAAATTAAAAAGACCAAGGGCCAGGAAATAGACGATGTGGCGGAAGGCGAAGTAACAGGCGAGGCGGACCAGACTGGAGTGGGAGAAAAGGTGGCCGGAATAAATATTCAGCGTTACAAGGGTCTTGGTGAAATGAATCCAGAGCAACTTTGGGAAACAACTATGGATCCGGCTACCAGAGTGACAATGCGGGTGGATATTGATCAGGCAGAAAAAGCAGATGAGATTTTTGAAATGCTCATGGGATCCGATGTGATGCCGAGAAAGCGGTTTATTCAGACACATGCGAAGGACGTGAAAAACCTCGATGTGTAATTTCCAAGATACAAGATACAATTTCCAAATAAGCACCAAGCTCCAAATCCAAAGCTTTAAGGTTGGTTCAATTTTCTAAATTGAACCGAGTTATTGGGTAGTAGAAAATAATCTGAACAGGTTATTATTAATGAATTGAATAATGATGCCAGACGAGCTGAGTAAAAAAAATAATAATTTTTATTTGATCATTGCTATTTTTGCGACAGTAACCCTTTTTATTAGCGGTGGGGTTATGTATTTTTTTAGTAATAAATTTGATAAGCAAAAGTTTGAATGCGACACTATAATTAAAAAAAATGAAGATCTGATACAAAGGGAGAATATTTCTTGTGAAGGGCGAGTTTGGTCTTGCCAAAAAAATATTAGCGAGCTGGAGCGTCGGGTGCGCGAGTCTGACAGTTTGTGCGCGAAGGATATTGAGGATGAGATTAAAGGCAGGGAAAGACTGAGTTGTATTATTGTTGGAGGAACGTGCGAAGAAGATTCTCAGAAAACAAAAGATTACATAGATAAAATTATTAAGGAAAATCAATATACCATTATTAATGAATGTTTATATAAGGGTGGAAAGAGAGCCTTAGATGGTAATTTATATTCATACGCAAGCACTGATTTCTACGGGAAGAAAATTAACTGCGAGGAATGTGGCCGGGGCATTGGAGAAGGAATAGATGAGTGGTTTAGGTTTAGAGAGGGGAATAAATTATATATTTTTTTGTACGGAGCAGCGGGCTGTGGCGGTTGCGTGTTTAATGGCCCATATTTAATAATAGATTTAGATTCGGATAAAATTGAGGGGAGAAATGCTACTTTGCCTTTTTTGCCCAATTTGATTTTGCTAAAAGACAGCAGATATGGCATTGAAGCAAGTTGGGTTGCTTGGCAGGCCGAAAAAATTGATTTATATCTTTATGATTTCGTCCAAGCAAAAAGATTAAAATTGCTTTATACAGTTCCTCAGGATAAAACGATTATAATAGAAGGCGATGGCGAACATTTAATAAGGCTCTAGACTAGCAAGCCCACTAGTTAATAATAAAATTTTAAGATGTTCCACAGCTCTTTTTCCAGCTTATCAGATTTCTTGCCATAGCGCCATTCAGATTCTTTCAGGTGTAGGTCAAAG
>JAAZMX010000067.1 GCA_012798565.1 Candidatus Kuenenbacteria bacterium | reverse complement strand
TGGTCTGAAGAATGGTCCTGAACAGTGCGATGGCACTGATGGCGTTGATCCTCACTATACCTGTACCCAATCCTGTACCTTGGAATACGTGCCTTACTGCGGTGATGGTAATGTTGATTCAGGTGAAGAGTGCGATGATGGGAACTTAAATAATGACGACAACTGCCAAAATAACTGCACCGTCCCCAGTTTGTGCGAGGATGATATGGATGTCATGCTCGTCATCGACCGCTCTGGTTCTATGGGTTATACCTCCCGCTGTGATTGGTGGCAACTCACTTGCGTCAATAAACCAGCCTGCACCTCTTATGTCTGGCAACAAAAAACTGACTACAATGTCAGTCAAAGTTGGTGTACTGCCAGGACTCAAACCGCCCCTCATCAATCTGCTTGGTTTGCTTATGATCCGGTAAAAATCATCGCTGCCAAACAGACTGCTGGTAATTTCGTCTCTTTGATGGGCGCCGGTGATCAATCCGGTTTGGTCTCTTTTGCTAATACTGCCACCTTGGATAAACAGCTCTCCAATAATCATACCCTAACCCAAACTGCTATTAACAATTTAATTACTGCTTCCGGCGCTACTGATATCGGCGATGCTATCAAGCTCGCTACTGGTGAACTAACTTCTGTCCGCAAAAATCCTGCTGCTGACCAAATCATGATTCTTTTAACTGATGGCAAAGCCAATAAACCCAGTGGTCCGGGGTATGGTGAATACGCGCCTGATGTCGCCTATGCTCTCTCCAAAGCCACTGAAGCGGCGGCAGCGGGGATCAAAATCTTTACTATTGGCTTGGACTCGGAAATCAATGCCACTATGTTACAGCAAATCGCCGATCTGACGGGCGGTGAATATTACTTCGCCCCCACTTCCAATGAGCTCGACGAGATATTCGCTGCCTTGAAACTAGGCGTCTGCGAGGAAGAAGGTTATTGTGGCGACGGTCTAAAGAATGGCGCTGAACAGTGCGACGGCACTGCTGGTACGCCAGCGCATTATACTTGTACTAGCCAATGTACCTTGGAATATATCCCATATTGCGGTGACGGAATCACCAATCAAACATCTGAGCAATGCGATGATGGCAATACTGACGATACCGACGATTGTTTGACCAACTGCACTGCGCCCCCGCCAGTCTGTGAATCTGATTTAGATGTTGTCTTGGTAATGGATCGTTCCGGTTATATGGGCTATGATAGCCCGTCCAGGATGTCACAAGCCAAAATCGCCGCCAACGACTTTTTGAGTGATCTCCAAACTGGCGATCAATCCGGCTTGGTTTCTTTTGCTAATACTGCCACCTTGGATAAACAACTCTCCGCCAACCACAGCCAAACCCAGACTGCCGTCAACAGTCTCAGTCCTGTCGGGGCTACCAATATCGGTGATGCTCTCAAGCTCGCTACTGGTGAATTGAATTCTGTCCGTAAAAATCCTACTGCTGACCAAATCATGATTCTTTTGACTGATGGCAAAGCCAATAAACCCAGTGGTCCGGGGTATGGTGAGTATGGACCTGATGTCGCCTATGCTCTCTCCAAAGCCACTGAAGCGGCGGCAGCGGGAATCAAGATCTTTACTATTGGCATCGGTACTGACATCAATACTGCTATGCTTGAGCAAATCGCCTCTTCTTCTGGTGGTGATTATTACTTCGCGCCTACTGCTGCTGATTTGGACGAAATCTTTACTTTGCTCCGGCCAGCCCTCTGCGAACCTGTGGCTTATTGCGGTGATGGCCTTGTTAACGGCGCTGAAGAATGTGACGACGGTAATACTCTTGATGATGATGCCTGCCACAATAATTGCACCTTGCCCATCTTCCCGATCTGTATTGATTTAGACGCTGATGGCTATGGTACCGGCGCTGATCACTCCGCTTGTACCTACTGCGAAGCCGACTGCGATGACAACAACGCCAATACCCACCCCGGCGCCACCGAATTATGTACCGACGGCTTGGACAACGACTGCGATGGCAATATAGACAGTGCTGATAATGATTGTGAGCCAGCCGCCCCGCAAGCCGGTGACGTGGTGATTAATGAAGTTGCCTGGATGGGCACGACTACTTCTATCGATGATGAGTGGTTGGAATTAAAAAACACTACTGGCCAGGCTATCGATCTTACTGGCTGGAAGCTCAAATCACAAGATGGCACCCCAGATATTACCTTATTGGGCACTATCCCGGCTAATGGCTACTTTTTACTAGAGAGAACTGATGACAATAGCGTGCTAGGTATCACTGCTGATCAAGTTTATACTGGCATCCTAGGTAATAGCGGTGAAAATCTGGAACTAAAAACTGCCACCAATATTTTGATCGACAGCGGCGGCGGAGTGCCCTGGCCAGCTGGTGATAATACCAGTAAAAAAACCATGTCCCGCGGCGCCGGTTCTAGCTGGTATACCAGCACTCCTGTCAACGGCACACCCAAAGCTCCAAATAGCTAGCGAGTATCCCCATTTAGTCCCAACGAAAACACCCACTCTACACAAGAGTGGGTGTTTAAAACTTATTAAACTATCCTTATTGAAAGAGAAGTGGTTCCGAGTCAGCGCTCCAGGCAAGCGTTTTCCTGCCCGCCATTGGCTTCGCCTTCAGGCTTTGCGGGCGGGTCTTTCTGTCTACTTTCTTTTTTAAAAAAGAAAGTAGGCGTAAAAAAATAACCACAAAATCTATCTTATTACCTCGCAAAATAAATTTACTAATCCCTGCCCCATACCAAAAATAGAGATTAAAGGATTTCTGTCCTCCACATTTGGTTTTATCTAAAAATCACCTTCTATGCCCATCCTTGCCAAAATAGCCCTTTTGTTTCCAAAAATATCACCATTATTAGCCAATAAAAACATCCACATTTTCCACAGTCATTTTAGTATTGACAAATAACCCAAAAAGATTAAAAATATTCAAATAGAGTCCCCTTGCTTTTTTCTCGTTTTTCTGACCTTTTTTTAATTTAAAAATACCGATTATCATATTTCCAAAAAAAATTTTCTCTTTATCAAATTAACCTCAAAATATGAAAAAAATTATTTTGTCCGCCCTCCTTCTACTGGCTCTTTGCTTCTCTGCTCTGCCGAGTCAGGTCTTGGCTATCGGTCAAATCACCGAACCGATCAAAATTGACACTGCTCTGCGCGGTCAGGAAATCGTTTCCAAAATAACCGTTCTCAATTCTGAAAAAAAAGCCAGCGTCATCGGCCTTGTAGCTGAAGGCCAAATCGCCGACTGGACCAAATTTTACGCCAAGGAAGATACGGAATTCCAAAATCCAATCACTGAGTTGACTGTCCCGGCTGGCCTTTACGCTGATGTCGGTGTTTTATTCAAAATCCCTTCTGATACCGCCAATGGAAAATATACCGGCGAACTCTCTGTCGTCTACAATCCCACCCAAGAAAGTTCCAGTGCTGAAACCGCTTCTACCGTCGCCCAAAAAATCAGCCGGACCGTGGAAATCACCGTTAGTGATCAGGAAGTTGTTTCTTTGGAAGCTTCCGTCATTCCGGATAAATTTGATTATGCTCCTGGCGAGCCCATGAGTATTAGGATTATTTATGATAATAAAAGTAATATCACCCTGACTCCCTCGGTTCAGGTCAAAATCAAGCAAGACGACAAAACCGTCTATAACGTTATCTACCCCTATCCGGAAACAGAACCGGTTGTCCGCTCCATGTCTTTGTATGAAATCGCCCCTCTCACTGTCCCGACCGCCTCTTTGAGTGAAGGTGATTTCCTGGCGGAATTAACCTTTCTCAAAGGTGATCAAAATATTTTGGAGAAAAATTTCAGTTTTTCCGTCGGCTCTAAGGGTATTGTCAAAGGCGCTATGTTCACCAAGCTAAAAGATTCCAAAGTACTTCTGGCCATTATCATTTTAGTCCTTGCTGTCGCCGCCGTCATTGGTCTGGCCAGAAAAAAATCCGACCGCTCTTCAACTGTCAGTTAATTTAAATCTAACTTACTAATTTTTATTTCCCTTTGTTAATTCATTAACCCTACCAATAAGCATTGCTCGTCTGCCCCTTGGCTTTTGCTTATGAAAAAAATCATCAAGAGGCTCTCGGTACTCAATGTTCTTATTTTGTTTGTGGAATTAATTTTTAGCAGTCTGGTCTTTGTCAGCCCGGCCACGGACACCGGGGCGACCGATGACAAGCTCTGCTCCCAGCCGGTTGATGTTGTTATGATTTTAGACCGCTCGGGTTCTATGGATTACACCTCGCGCTGCGATTGGTGGCAATATGTCTGTGTTGATAAGCCTCTATGTAAAAAATGGGAGTGGCAGCAAAAAACTGATTACAATGTCAGCCAAGAATGGTGCGCCTCTAAAATGCAATCCGCTCCCCACCAATCAGTCTATCTGGCCATTGATCCCAAAAAAATTGATGCTGCCAAAGAGGCCGCTAACGATTTTTTGGCTTTAATGGGTGCCAGCGACCAATCAGCTCTGATTTCTTATGCCAACACGGCAACCTTGGATAAGGTTTTGTCTTTTGATCATTTGGCCACCGAAACTGCCATCAATAGTCTGGTGGCTTCCGGCGCCACCAATATCGGTGACGCTCTTAAATTAGGTATTCAAGAACTCAAATCTGCCCGCGCCAACGCCCAGGCCAACCATGTCATGATCCTTTTGACCGACGGCAAAGCCAATAAACCCAGTGGTCCGGGGTATGGTGAATACGCCGCCGATGTCACTTATGCTGAAAACCAGGCAAGCGCGGCTGCGGCTTTAGGCTTTAAAATCTTTACTATTGGTTTGGGTGAAAATGGTGAGATCAATGAAACCATGTTGCAAAACATCGCTGCCGCCACCGGTGCCAGCTACTATCATTCTCCCTCCCAGACTGACCTCGAGGCTATTTATCAGGATATCAGTTCCAAAGTTTGTCAGTATGGCTCTATTTCCGGTTGCCTCTACAACGACCAGAATAATAACGGGGTTATTGACCCTGGCGAACCAACCCTGAGCGCTTGGGAAGTTACTTTAAATAATAACGATGAGCGGACTCAACAAACCGACGCCGCTGGCTGTTATACTTTTGCCGGTCTGGAAGATGGCGCTTATACTATCTCCGAAACTGTCAAATCCGGCTGGCAACAAACCTATCCAGCCAATAATCAAAATCAACCGGTTACGATTACCAACCATAATGATATCGCCAACATTGATTTTGCCAATTATGAAATACCTCCCGCTTGCGGCGATGGCAATCTCAATAACGACGAACAATGCGACGACGGCAATAATCAAAATGGCGATGGCTGCTCTGCTGTTTGTCAGCTTGAACCAACCTGCACTGACGCCGATGCCGACGGCTATTTTGCCGAAGGCGGCGCTTGCGGCCTGGCGGACTGCGATGATACCAATTCCGCCATTAACCCTAGCACGACAGAAATTTGTGATCTTTTAGATAATAATTGCGATGGACAAACCGATGAAACATTCTCAGACCTGGGCAGTTCATGTTCTGATGGTATAGGCATGTGTTTGATGACTGGCACAAAAATTTGCTCCACTGATGGTACAGGCACTGTTTGTTCGGCCACAGCTGGTGATCCAGCGGCCGAAGTCTGTGACGGCACTCTAGATGAAAACTGCGACGGTACCGTTGATGAAAATTGTGCGTGTACTGATGGCGCCACCCAAGCCTGCGGCCCGACCGCTGAAATCGGTGTTTGTAAATTTGGCGTACAAACCTGCGCCGCTGGCGCCTGGAGCGCTTGTCTTGGCAGTGTCATGCCGACTGATGAAACCTGCGATGGCTTGGATAACGACTGTGACGGAGAGAACGATGAAACCTTTTTAAATCTAAATAACAGCTGTACCGTGGGTATTGGCAAATGCCAGGTCAGTGGCCAGTATATCTGCTCCGCGAATTTTTCCGACACCACCTGCAATGTCTCTCCCGGCACGCCTGATGCTGAAGAAACCTGCGACAATAGCCTTGATGATGACTGTGACGGCCAAATAGATGAAGACTGTTCTGCCGCTCCTTATTGCGGTGATAATATCAAAAACGGTGCTGATGAGTGTGATGGTACTGATGGTGTTGGTGTTCACCAAGCCTGCTCCGAAACTTGCACTCTCATCAGCCTGCCTTATTGCGGCGATGGCCTTGTGAATAATACTGAACAGTGTGATGGCACAGCTGGCATAACTACTGGCTACCATTGCACTAGCTCTTGCTTGTTAGAAGCAGACCAAACTGGTCCTACTACTGGTTCGCTTTCTGGCTATGTCTTTGAAGATCTGGATGGGGCTACCACTACTACCTCTGATTTGATCGGTCTTTCCGGTTGGCTGATAAATCTTTTCAATTCCGCTTCTTCCACTCTGCCTATCGCGACGACTACAACCGATGCAGCTGGTTATTTTGAATTCAAAAATCTACTGCCTGACAGCTACAACCTGACAGAAATACTCCAGACCGACTGGCAACAAATAAGCGCGCCCAGCACTCCGCTCATTATTACTGCTGGTCTTGATTTGCTTAATAATAATTTTATCAACTATTCTTCTGGTGGCAGTGGTGGTGACGAGCCCTATTGCGGAGACGGCCAAAAAAATAATAACGAAGAGTGTGATGGCACTGACGGTCTCCTGCCCGATCACACCTGCAATCAAAGTTGCGTTCTTGTCAAAAACTCTTCCGGCGGCGGTTCCGGTGGTGGTGGCGGTGTCGGCTATGTCTGTGGCAATGGCATTCGAGAAGGCTCTGAAGTTTGCGACCAATTTTCCAGCGTACCCTCCGGCTATATTTGTAATGCCTTCTGTACTGCCTATGACCCTGCCGGCTCTGGTGGGGCCACAAATTCTACTAGTACTGCGCCCACTGACCAAAATTCCAATCCTAGCGCCAATCAAACTAAACCAGATAAAAAAACTGACAGACCAACCAACCTTGCCCCCAAAACCGATACTGACCACTCGCCTATCGCTCTCGGTTCTGCCACCCCAGCCGCTACCACTGATGGCAGTAAAGAAGACTCCGGGAATATTCAATCTGCCCCTAGTCTCGGCGCCTCTGCTCCGACTATTCTGGGTGCTGGTGCCGATCTATGCACCCACTGTCCTTGGTGGATCTGGCCGCTCTTGGCTATCCTCCATCTGGCCATTCTGATTATCTATCTGCTAATTGTTTCCCCCTCAGAAAAAAACACCCCCTCTGATTCTTCAAAATCAGACCATCAAAATGATAGTTTCATCAAAGGCAGCTGGTGGTGGCTGGCTCCAGTCTTTGTGCTTCTGGCCGTCATCTTTTATCTCTTGGTCTTTGTCTGCGAAATCCCCTATCTGACTCCGGCCATTATCTTGAGTTCCTTCTTTTTGATGCTGATATCTCACTATAGCCTACTCCGTTCCACCCACGGGTCTCTCGCTAAAATTGCCACAATTGTCTTTTTGACTATTGCCCCCATTGCTGCTTATCTCTATTGTCCTTGGGACCAAACTTGGTTCTGGCTGGCAGTAATTTTACCCTATGCCCTGGCTCTCTTTTGCTTCATCTTGAGTACCGTCAAACTCGCCAAATATCGCTCTCTCTGGGGCTGGTTTATCCTCATTGCCAGCATCCTCATGGTTGTTTTGGAGTGGCTCATTGAACATTGCCAGTGTTAATTCCTTATTAATAAATCAGTATTCCTCCCTCTTATATTTTGTTCTACTTCTAAATTATATTAATTATTAATTCCCCGCGCTGAAAAATTATCTATGATTATATTAGTTACTGGCGGTGCTGGTTTTATTGGTAGTAATCTGTGCACTAAACTTTTAGATCAGGGACATCAGGTTATCGCAGTTGATAACTTTATTAGTTCCAGTCAAAACAATCTCAAAAAATTAAAAAAAAATCCTTACTTTAAATTTTATCAACTGGACGTTACACAAAAAAAATTTCTTAAAACCCTTGTCAAAAACCATTCTAAATTAGATCAAATTTATCATCTAGCCTGTCCAACCGGCGTTCCCAATTGTCTCACTTTGGCTGAAGAAATGATTGATGCTTGTTCTTGTGGCACCAAACAAACCCTACAGCTAGCTCTGCATTTTAAAGCTACCGTGGTTATTGCCAGCACCGCCGAGGTCTATGGTGATCCACAAATCTTCCCGCAAACAGAAAGTTATCAAGGTAATGTTTCCACCACCGATGAACGCTCAGCCTACGAAGAAGGCAAACGTTTTACCGAAACATTATCCGCGCTTTTCGTTCGCAAATATGGACTTCAAGCTAAAATTGCCCGCCTATTCAACGCCTATGGACCATATATGTCCACTAGAGATACCCGAGTTCACCCCCAAATGATCCAACAGGCTCTGTCCAATAAACCGGTCACTGTATATGGAAACGGACAACAAACACGTACCTTCTGCTTTATTACTGATACCATTAACGGCCTCCTCTCCATTATGGAAAAGGGGCTGACTGGTGAGGCCTATAATGTCGGCAATGATCAACCAACCAAAATTTTTGATTTGGCAAAATTAATTATTAGTTTATCAGGCTCTTCTTCTAATATTAAATTCATTCCTCACTTTATCGCCGATCATCACGGTCGACTGCCAAACATAGAAAAAATCACAGCCTTGGGCTGGCAAAAAAATATTAATTTAGAAACTGGTACTAAAATCCTAATTGATTATTTCCGAGAAAATCGTCCAAAATACTAATCAAACCACTAATTAGAGTTCATTTTCTTTTATCATTTGATTACATTTTTTTAAAAAATATTCTATCAACCTCATCTTTAATGGTCTTGCTGGCATCATCAATAAATCCGTCCCGCGTCTGCGAGACGGATTTTTGCTTTAAGCCAAAATATGCTATAAATTGTATTATACTCATCTTGTTTACTGTTTGTCTCGCTTTATATTTAATATTCCATACAAAATACTTCCCCTATGACCTACCACCTCGCCACCTATGGTTGCCAAATGAATTTCTCCGATTCTGAACGGATTGCTGCTGTTTTGGAAAAACACTTGGGCTTCCAGCCGGCCCCGGAGAACAAAGCTGCTATTTTAATCTTCAATCTCTGCTCTGTGCGCCAATCGGCCGTCAATCGCGTCTGGGGTAATTTCAAAAAAACCCGGGGCAAACGCCAACCCTTGATCATCTTCACCGGCTGTATTCTGCCGCCTGATCGGGAAAAAATACGCCGAAAAAATTGCCTGGTTTTGAATATCAAAGACCTGCCCCATTGGCCCGAAATTATCAGAAAAACATTAAAACATAAAAACATTAAAACATTAAAGCAAGGGAGCAAGGGAACAATGAAACAACTTGGCAATGAAGCAACCCAGTATTCCAATAATCAAAAATCTGCAATTAAAGACTATCTCTCCATCGCTCCCCGACATTCCTCCAATTTCACCGCCTATGTTCCCATTATGACCGGCTGCAATAATTTCTGTTCCTACTGCGCCGTCCCCTACACCCGCGGCCGTGAATATTCCCGACCCCCGGCAGAAATTATAAATGAAGTCTCCGCTTTAATCAAAAAAGGTTATAAAGAAATAATTCTCCTCGGCCAAAATGTCAATTCCTACCACGGACGATCTTCCAGTTTCCCCTCCTCTTTGAGGAGGGGCGGCCCAATTAATATTGGGCCAGGGTGGTGCAATTTCCCCTCACTCTTAAAACTCCTCGATCAAATCCCCGGCCACTTTTGGCTGACTTTCCTCACCTCCCACCCCAAGGATCTCTCGCCCGAATTAATTAATTGTTTTCAAACCTGTGAGCATCTAATTCCTTATCTTCATCTGGCCCTGCAGTCCGGTTCGAACAAAATCTTAAAATCAATGAACCGCCACTACACCGCGGAGCATTTTATTGATTTAATCAAAAAAGTACGCGCCGCCAATCCAAACGTTTGCCTTTCCACAGATATTATTGTCGGTTTTCCTAGTGAAACTCAAAAAGATTTTCTCTCCACCGCTGCCATCATGAAAAAAATAAAATTTGATATGGCTTATCTGGCCGAATATTCTCCGCGCCCCGGCACGACCGCGGCTAGATTAAAAGACAATATTTCCCCGGCCGAGAAAACCAACAGAAAAAATACTTTAAATGAAATATTAAAAACCACTGCCCTCGCCAATAATAAAAAACTCCTCGGCCAAACCCTGGAGACCCTTGTTGTCTCCCAGGACAAACAAAATATTTTTGGCCGGACAAAAAACTTCAAAAATGTTAAAATAATAACAACCAGCAACAAGCAACAAACAATTAACAATAAAAAATTAATCGGGCAGTTTGTGAATGTCAAAATCACCGCCGTCACCGCCTGGAACCTGGAAGGAAAATTAATAAAATAAAAAAGCCTCTGATAAATTTCCTACCAGAGACTCAAAATGGAATTCCACAACCATTTAACTACAATGGCGGCGCCTTCTCCTGTCTTCTGGGCTATATATAACTTGGCAATAAACCCAGGAACATACCCTGGCAAAAATTGCCAAGGCTTCTGTTTGAATCCGAGCGTCATGGTAGCCAAACGGAAGTAGAGAAAGGCCATAATAAATATAGCCACATTCCCAAAAAACAGATTCTTCATATGCAACTTCTCTATGAATCTGTTGAACCGCCCAGCAAAACTTTTTGCCTTGCCCTTCAACCAATGCCAAAATATTTTCAATATATTTCGGCTGGTAGTTTTTTCAGGGACGACGGTCTGTACCTTTTCAACCTTCTTTTCTTCTCTACAAAAACAATAAATCAGCAGAGATTGAAAAATAAGAAAAAAAGTATTGACCATCCAGACATTGTTCATTGGTTGATCCAACCACTTCAAAATAGCTGAG
>JAAZMX010000066.1 GCA_012798565.1 Candidatus Kuenenbacteria bacterium | reverse complement strand
TAATGGCGTCGCCCAAGACAAAGCCCGGATTTTCGCTAGTCAACGGAGTGTTTAATTCGTTTGGTTCGCCTATTTCAATATTCGGGTTATCCTCCGCGGTCGCGAGTGTTTCACCCAAAACAAGACTAGGGTTGTTTGTCACCAAGTTTTTGGCCGCTAGCATAATCTGGTCAGAAATAGTGGCGCTCTCCCCTACCCAGTCGTTTATTTTGTCCAGCTCTATTTTATTTAATAGTCCAAAAGTAGCTGTTGGAAAAAGGAAAGATACCAAAAACACCACCGCCAAGAGATTGGTTGGTTTTTTATTGGTGAGTGTTGGTTGTATCTGACCTTTTTTCATATTAGTTCAAAATGTAAATCTCAAAGTGTAAAACTAATTTTAAATCCTAAGTCCTAATTTCCAATCAAATCCTAAGCTCAAAAGCCAAATCATTTATTATTAATTGCGGAAAATATTAGGGTTAGCTCATGTGCTTCTTGCCATAGTTGGCGGCAGATTTCTTTTTTATCTGGGTTGGCAATAGCCATCATGTGTAACCAGTGGGTTGATTCTTTGGCTTCTTTCTTGCAAATACCTATTTTGTGTTTAAAATCTTTCTTGGATTCAGCGCAGTCGGCTTCCATATAGTTAGCGCCAATGCTAGTGGCGGATCTTATCAGCTGGCTAATCAACGGTTTGTTAATCGTATTGTCTGGTACATCTTTTATAAATAAAATTATTGCTCCACCAAACCTAGATGTTCTTTCTGCTAAATCATATTTTTTGTCATTGGGATTTTGAGCTTTGTTTGACATTGAAAATTTGGGTTTGGAAATTATGTTTGTCATATTAGTTTTGGTTTATTTTTTTAGTTATCACGTTCCCCTCTTCGGGCAAACTTCCCAGAGCGTATCAAAAATCTGCCGATAACCTTGGGCTAGGTTGGCATCAATTGTGATATAGAGGGTTAGATCATTATCGTTTTCGCTCTCAACAACCGAAACAATATGGTCACCGAAAATATTAACACTTATGTCATTGGCTCTCTTCTCTGGCAAAAATCTATAATCAAGGCTAGAATTTTTTTCAACCTCAGAAATTTTGTTTTTTAGAGAATTGGTGAAAATGTGTTTTTCTTTAATTCCTAGGGTTTGTTTTTCTAGGCGAAAACTTTCAACAAAGCCTTTTAGTTTTTCGTTAAACAAAAAACCGGCGCTACCAATCGTATAAAGATCGGCGCCGGTTTTTAAAATGTCTTTGAGATAATTTTTAACACCTTCGAGTCCACGATAGACAAAAACCTCTTGTTTGCGAGGATTTTTGTTATATTGCTCTTCTAGGGCCGGGAGGATGACTGCTAGCTTGTTTTCCTTGGCACGGACAATTTCCAATAATTTTGAGGGGCTGGCAGCTTTATAGGTGTTTTCGCCTTTACTTAGAACTGGAAAAATTAGGCCTTTTTCTACCAAGCGATCAATGGCATCATAAACGTTGCGGCGGTGGATTCCGGAACTAAGTGAAACCGAAGACACGTTAAGTTCTCCCTCGTTGAGTAGAGTTTCATAGATTTTTGCTTCGTTGGGTGTTAGCCCTATTTCTTGGAAAATTTGGGAGTACATTTTGTTTTTTGCCCGCCAATTGGCGGTTTTATTTTTATTTTGGGTCTTTATTTTAACTTTTCGGTTTTTTGTTTGTGTTTTGGCTTTTTTGTTTTTTATTTTGACACTTTTTTGTTTTTGACTAGTTTTTGTGTTTATTTGTTTTTTTATTTTGTGGTGGCGAATAGCACCATATGGTGGCGAATAGCACTCAATATATATAAATTATAGCACTTTTAAGCATAAAAATCAATTATTTTTTTCTATTCGAAAAATGTGATTTATTTTTCATTTTTCCTATATAATTTAGACCTTTATAAAACAATAACTGTTCCACGTGGAACAGTTATTAACAATTTTTGTTGTTTTTACCCAAGTTGTCCACATAGGCGTGGACACAATTTATAAATTTAACTTAACTTAAACTTTTTATTCTCTTTTACAAAGATTATTTGCTCATTTTTTAATAATTTTTAAATAATTCATAAAAACTAGTCTTTATTCAAAAAATTATTATGTTGGTAGATAATAATAAGCTTGTAGTTGTTATCAGCGATCCGGCTGGCTTTGCCTGACCTTTCTTGTGTTTTTTGCCGGCCTATGAACTATTTTTTAACAAATTTAATCAGTTTTAGCTTGTTTAAATATTTTTTAAAAAATAATCTTTATAAAAATTTTTGTATTTTAATTACTTTTTCTTTTATTTTAGCAAAAATTTGTTTTTTGTTAAAAAATTTCATTTTTTATAAAAAATCATCATTTTTTCTCTTTTTTCTTTTTTATTAGCCAAAAATGAGTTTTTCTATAAAAAAAATAATGTTGATAAGGTGGGGATTAAATAATAAAATTGTGCAAAACAAAAACCATCAGCCGAATTGGCTGATGGTTTTTTATGGACCCTAGGGGGATCGAACCCCTCACCTCTTCCATGCCATGGAAGCGCTCTACCAGATGAGCTAAGGGCCCTTATCTCAAATTTATGTGGCCACTTTTTATTATTTTCTCTATAATTTTGCGACTTTTAAACTTTTTTAACTTATATTCTAATTGTCTGGCTTCTTTAATATCTTGTGTGGGACAAAATATTGCCAAAATCCATGGCTTAGCCCTTTTGTCGACTTTACCCTGCCATTGTTGTGTTCGGTAAATCTCAGGTCGATATTCTTAGAACTTCCAATATAATAGGCACTATTTTTTAAGCTTTTTAAAATGTAGACTCCTGGCTTGTCCATATTTAACACCAAACCCTCTCACCTCCCCGATAGCGCAAGCTCATCGGGACGCTCTACCAGATGAGCTAACGGCCCAAGAAAGTATTTAGTATATAGTATAAAGTATCATTACTATAAAATCAAATAATGAAAAATTGACAAATTTGGTGGGTTTACCGGGAATTGTCTTCCAGAGGGAGATCCCCCTTTGGGGGAAACCCGGAACCCGGCAAACTTGCCCCGCACTATTTTGTGCGGGGCTTTGACTTTTATTCCTTGTTTTTATGGACCAAGGGGGAATCGAACCCCCTACCTCGGCAACCCGCCTGCCATAGCCTTGGACTTAGTGGGAATCGAACCCGCGTCTCCGCAATGCGAATGCGGCGTATTACCACTATACTATAAGCCCCAAGTCATGGCGGGCAGCTGCGAATGCCGCGCTCTACCAAATGAGCTATTGGCCCATAAGAATAAGGACTAAATGGTGCGGGGTGAAAATGCCGCGTTATGCCGTTTAATTATAAGCCCAGGGTCATGGCGGGTAGTGTTAATGTGGCGTATTGTTACTATAGAACCAAGGCGGAAATAATTAAATACAATATTCTGTCCAAAATACCTTTATTATTAGCATTAAATCACTTATCCCCTATTTTAGCTATTTTTACCCAAATTGTCCACAGTTTTGTTGACAAAAATACGAATACAATATTGAGATATTGAATATTAAATATTTTTAATCCACAATCGCCAATACCCTTGAGAGGAATTTCACCCCGCAGCCCTTTCTCCCCAGTAGGAATTGAACCTACATCTAGGGCTTAGGAGTCCCTTGTTCTATCCGTTGAACTATGGGGAGAAAAGGGCGCGGGGCAAGCCTCTATTTAAGGCTTACCCGCCTGCCTGCCCGACATCGCCTTTCGGCTCAGTCAAAGGCGGGCGGGCCATCGCTATGATGGGCCAACTCATATTTCAGATAAAAATAAATTCTCGGGCGCACAAGCTTTTGACCTATATAAATGGCTCAGGCCATGGCGGGCAGGGGAGTCCCTCGTTCCCTGCCGGCCGGCAGGCAGGTATCCATTGAACTACAAGGGCTGGGGGCTGGCTGACATACTAACTAAAAGCATAATTGATTTTTTGTCAATTGGCAATAAGCGCCTGTTACCTTTATAACAAATATGTTATAATGAAAATATAATTACCAAATAATCTTGGATTTATGAAATCCGCTTTTTTCGCTCTGATAAAAAAGGTCTTCTCGAAAAATTTATTCGCGCTAAAATCCGCTTTTTTGATAGCGGTTTTTATTTTGATTGTCAACCTGATCGCCTCGGCTACAGGAATCACGAATCAATTATCAAAAATTTTTTACTGGCCGGAAGAAGAGGGGGTAGTGGCCGGAGAGTATAGCGTGAGAATGGCGGTCAACCGAACCGCGCCGATTATTATTGATCACAACAGCACTGATCTGACCAAGATCCCGGCTGAATGGATCAATTCCGCCAAGCAATATGTAAAGATGTATTATGGCCACACTTCGCACGGCACGCAGGTGACCAACGGTCTGACTTTGGTGGAAAACAGCAATGCTAACTATAGCGTAGCTATTGGCTCAAGCCTGCCCACAGAAGCTAATGCGGTGCGTATTTTTGATGTTTCCACCTACTATCCGGAAGATTTTTTCCCTACCGTCCAGGGAGTGCTGACTGCCAATCCGAGTATAAACGTGGTGATGTTCATGTGGTGCAGTTATTTTTCCACTTATGATGTAAATAGTTATTTGCAACAAGTCGAAGCCCTGGAAACCCAGTTTCCCAATGTTCATTTTGTTTATGCGACCGGTCACGCACAAGAAAGTGATTGTTCCGGATGTGTGCGCCAACAAAAAAATGAAGTTATTAGAAATTATGTAAAAGCGCACAATAAAGTTTTGTTTGATTTTGCCGATTTGGATGCTTGGGCTAATGGCGCCCAAAATACTTATACTTGTCCTAGCTGGTGCACTGATGGCTTGGCGAATACTACTTGCCCCGTGGAAAATAAATCATGGATTGATGGTTTTTGCGATGGGGCTTTTAATGCCAATGATAGTAGCACTTCTTGTTGCGGTCATACCAGTAATGAGAGTTGCCAAAACAAAGGCAACGCCGCTTGGTGGCTTTTCGCCAGACTGGCTGGCTGGGACGGAACAGCCGGGAGTTCGCCGACAATTGGTGCAGTTGACGGCACCCCGACCTATCCCCCAATGGCTATTCCCAGTTGGGCCAAAAACGAACTAGATTTAATAAGCCTGATGGGTGAACAAGTGAGGGCCTCAAACAGACTGCAAACATCAAATGGTTGGATAGTGCCTTATGGCAACGGCTATACTATTTTACAAGCAGATGATGAGGTGGAACCATTCCATCGCTGGCCGGCATATTACTATTTTACTGGCGACTCGGAAGCTTATCGCGGCATGTATAACGCAGCCAGAGGCTATCAATCAAGAATGACTGCCCAAGGAGCGGACAGTGGTTATTATCGGGATGAATTTTTTGACACAGAACACACACTTGAGGGTTTGATGATTTTGGCCAACATGGCTTATATGAATCCCAAAGATACTCAAATTAAATCTTGGTTAGGAGATTTGGCTGAGCATTTTAATAATTCCAAGGGTGCGCCATATGTTGATTGGTATAATCAAGCAACACACCACCTTATCAGTTGGCAACCAGGGACCAGAAGCATAACTTCCAGAAATGACTATCCGATGAATTTGAGAATGGCCAACATGGGCTTGGCAAATTATTATGCTACCGGGAATAATAGTTACCTGAACTGGGTCAATGATTATGTCAACGGCTGGATAACAACAACCAACAGCAACCAGCAAAGCAGCGGGCGATGTATCGATGGAACATGTATTTTGCCGGTCAATGTCGACCCCAATACGGGACAACCTGGCAGCCCTTGGTACATGAGTACCCTTAATGCCTCCCAAACATTGGGCTGGAACAATGGTTTTGGTTCCATTAGAACCATGCGCGATTCATTTGCCAGCATCTTTCAAGCAACTAGGGATAATAAATATCCGGATTTTTTGACCAGGCAGGTTAAATTTTTGTTTAATCGCGGCAGTGGCAATTTACCAGCCTTGACCTATGACGGTAGCAACTGGGTAGCTGGGGGCCGTGACGTACATTTTGCCATCATGGCGGTACAAACAGCCATAAACAAAAATTTACAAGACACTGAATTAAATACGCGTATAGACAATTTTATCAACGCAAAGATACGAACGGCGCCCAATATTTATGACTATATGGGAGAAAAAGATCCTTATCGCTATATGGTTTTAGATCTGTGGCAAGTGAACAAGACTGGGGATTATGAAAGATATTATGGCAACAAGCTGGCTTCGGCCGTGAGCGATGCCCGTTCTCGTCTTACGACCTTACAAAATTATCAAGTAATTTCGGGGAGAAGCGCCGGTGATGATATTCCCGAAGTTTCCGGGATAGAATTATTGCCCTACGTAGCGTTTGGGGGTTCGATGCCAATGGAGGCTGACATGCCATGGATGGCGGTAAAATATTTTAAGGATGCCGACGGCACGCAGATAGGTTTACCCGAAAACGTGGCGGCGATGGTGATTTCTCAAACTGGTGGCAACAGAAAATATCTATTTTATAATAATAACAGTTATGCCGTTTCTTTTTCGGTTCAGGCCGCTTTTTTGCCCACCAGAATTAATAGCGCCAAGATAACCAGAATTGGCGCCCAGACTTTTACTGACAACAATCTAACAATTTCCAACTCAGTCAGGGCACAGATTACCTTGCCGGCCCAAAATGAGGTTGAGGTTGTTTTAACGGTTAGCGACAACGATATTTTGGGGTTGGGAAACAATTATGGTTTTACTGATATATCACAAATCAACACTAACACCAATACCAACACGAACACCAATACCAATACGAATATGGGCAACAACACGAATACGAATACTAACACTAATACGAATACCAATACTCCCACTCCCAGCTCGGTTGTTTATCTAAAAACAGACTTCAATTGCGATCAAATTACCAATGTCTTGGATCTGGGAATTTTAATGTCTTGCTGGGGGGGCAATTATGATCCGGCCAATCCAAAGGCCTGCGCGCCCAAAGCAACTTTATGCTACCACCCAGACATCAATGATACTAATTGCAAGGGCGATAACGTTGTGGATATAAAAGACTTTGCCACGCTTTTGTCTTGCTGGGGCAAGGGAAATCCAACAAGATGCTGCCCGAATACCCCGCCCACACCGCCGGTAAATGTTGCGCCCAATTGTCCGCCCGTAGTCAGGGTCTCCACAGCGCCAACCACTGTTCCGGCGGATGCTATTCCTGACACCTTCCGGGCAGAACACCCGGCCGTAGCAGCTGATAGCCAAGGGAATATTCATTTGGTGTACACAGCGGACTTTGCAGAAAACTGCATCCGTTCTTTGGTTTACAGAAAATACGATGCGGCTACTAATAGTTGGAGTGCGCCTGAAATACTGGAGAGTAGAAACGAGGCATTAGCCTCAGGAAGTGCACTTTATCATATGGCTTACATGCATCGATCCGCACCACACATCGCCGTTGATGAAAATGACGGTATTCACGTTGTTTGGGTGATGACAAGTGATATATTTTCTGCTAATGATCAATTTGATAATATCGTTTATTATAGTTACAAAAAAGAAGAGGGTGATGCCTGGACCACGCCGGAGAAAGTGATCAGCGGTGGTGAAGACAGAGAAGTTTTTATCGCGACCAGCAAAAGCAAGGTGGCTATCACTGACCGGTGGCGAGACAGAAGCGTCGAAACGGTGAACGGCGTGGCTTGCACGAAAGTAAATACGGTATATTTGGTTCAAAAAACCATTGGCATTGCTGGTGGTTGGAGAAAAACAGCGATTACTGGGCCAGAGTGTGAAAATCAATATCCCAATTTGGCTGGCAATAAAAATGTTCCTGAGTTTGCTGTTTTCACTAGAAGTTATGACGGAACCGAAGAGTGCGGTTATTTCAGATGCGACGCTTCTGGCTCTGTAGCCAGTTGCGGAGGAGGACAGCGGATCTGGGGCTCTTGCGCGGAAAAAGGCGCGCCAATGACTTATGATACTAATAATAATCTATACATAGCCTGGGCACTCAACAACGCCAGAACTATTACCATAAATAATAGAACAACGAGGCTAACGACTGCCACCGGCCAAAATGTTCAGGGTGCCGGGGCCTTGGCCTTGGACAAAAACAATCGTCTTTATCTTTATTCCACGGATCTCACCGAGGAGGGCGGTCTAGGTGCTGTCAACGATAACCACCTAAGTTATATCGAGTCCGGGCCAGCCAGAGCAACCTACGCTATCTTTGATATTCAAAGCGATGGTTCGCTAGTTCTAACTCAACCATTAACTAATTTATCAAGCAGTCCTGATCATACAGGCGATGGCGACTTGACAGCTACGAGTGACAACTCTATGGCGGTTTGGATGGATTTAAAGGATGGCTTACTACATTACCGTTGGCTCAGAGGAGCGCCAGTGAGCCAGTCCCAGTCCCCAGCGGCCATTTGCGGCAATGGCATATTGGAATCAGGCGAGGTTTGTGATACTACAGCCGGCACGCCGGCAAACGCTTCTTGCGCCGCCAATTGTTTGAGTTTTAGCTGTCAGGGCGGATATCAACTGAATAGTTCTTCAACTGGCTGTCAACTCATTGCCGGCAATGTCTCCGGTGGCGGGCCACTGAGCGGGACCTGCGTAACAAAAAAAGAGATAACCGGCGGAGGGACAGAATATTTCGTGGCCACAACCGGCAATGACAGCGCGGCTGGTACGCTGGCGGCACCTTGGCGGACAATCGCTCATGCCTTGGCGGCGGCCAACCAATTGGCCGGGAGTACGGGCCGAGCCAATAATATTATTACTTTGAGGGGAGGCACTTATAGAGAGGTGGTGAATTCAAACGGAATCAGCGGCGACAGCGGAGGGCCATTGGTTATCAGAAATCATCAGAATGAGGAGGTGATTATTGATGGGAACGGCCTCGGTGGCGAGGCCTGTTTTAATTTTATCAATTCTTCTTACGTCAAAATAAAGGGTTTAAAAATAACCGGCTGTGAGCGAAGTGGAATTATCTTGGGTAGCAATAGCTCCGTTGAGGGGGTGGAGATTTATGAGTCCAACCAATCGGAAACCTTGCGCGGCCGAGGCATAGTAATCTCGGGTACGGCCAGCGCCAAAAAAAATAATTCGGAAATAATCAATTCAACCGTCCGCGACAACCAGGGGCGGCAAGGAACGAGCGGGCTTTATATCTGGGATACGGACAATCTGTGGGTATGCGGCAATAAAATTTATGCCAATAACGACGATGGGATAGATGGGCTGACCGGAGTCGTTAACGCCACCTTTGAAAATAACTATATTTATAATAATCGGGGCGACGGTCTAAAATTGGGACAGTTTGGAAGCAACGGGACAGCCGGCAACGAAGCAAAGAATAACCTAATAAAAAACAACATTTTTTATAATAACTCCAACGGACTAACCATTACTGGTTTTAATAACAAAGCTTATTATAATACTATAATCCGCGGCAACACCAGAAGCAACACTTTTGTTTTGAGCGGCCAAGACAATGTTGTAAAAAATAATCTAATCGGCGCGAGCATTATTCTTGCCAATGATTTGACGGGCCAAACACACGACCCCCAAAGCTTTCAGATGACTCATAACCTTTTTGACCCGACCGGCAGCAGTATTACTTTTGGAGAGTCTCTTGGCGCGACCAGGACAACTTATGACACGCTGGCGGATCTATGCACCAATGAGGATCTGGGTTGCAGTTCAATAGATGGCGCCCCGAGTCTGGTTGGTCCGGCCAGCGGCGATTTTCGCTTGTCTGTCAACAGTTTGGCCAAAGACAGAGCTGATGGATCGGTTGGAATAAACAATGATTATGCCAATACCGCCAGACCGCAGGGAACCGGTTATGATATCGGCGCCTATGAATATACCAGCGGCCAAGTTTTGGGAGCGCGCTGGCAAGAAGATCGCGCGCCAATAAATAAACCAGTGGGGCTCTTGTCTTTGGCTCTGCTCTCGGCCTTGGGATCACTTGGCATCCTTTGGGGGGCCGGAATAAAAATTTTTTTAGAGAGCAAAAACAACTAAAAGCGATTGAAAAAAATATTGAAAATAAAATATAAATTATCAACACCACAAGTGTTGATAATTTTGGGCTAAAATAAGCCAAGCTCTTTACAGTTAGGGTAAAAAATATTAAGCTGAGAATAAGTTAAAAAATTAATTAAGTATAAAAATATGTTTGGAAAAAATCAAAACATGGAAACCGGCGACTCTGGGGTGGATACCATTGTCGGCCCCTCGGTCAGCGTTGAGGGCAATTTTAAAGGAGATGGCAATATCATTATTGAAGGGGAAGTGCGTGGCAGTTTAAAAACCAAGGGCTATTTAAAGGCCTCGGAGGGCTCAGTGATCGTCGCTAATGTGGTAGCGGCTGACGCAGAAATTGCCGGGCAGCTGTCAGGTAATATAAAGGTTAAAAACACCTTGGATGTAAAAGCAACCGCGGTTATCCAGGGGGATATCGAAGCGGCAGTTATTAATGTAGCCGGGGGAGCAATAATTAATGGCAACTTAAAAATGAAGTCAGAGACCGGAGAAAAGTCCAATAATCAGGAAGAAGGGGAAAATAAATAATTATCAATAACTTGGCGCGAAACATGTACTGTTATATTTACGATATTTTCACGAACCAAAAAAAATATGAAAAGCAGCTCTCTAAACTGGGGTTTCTTTTGGCTGATCTCGGAATCGCCGGCAAAGTTTATCGACTTAATGTCCTCAAAAATTTGGAAATGGTAATAGAAGAGGCGATCGCCGAAGGCGCCAAAACAATTGTGGCGGTGGGGAACGACCAGACAGTGAGCAAGGTGGTAAATTTGATAATGGAAAAAAATTTACCCCTAGGGATAATACCGCTGGGCGACAATTGCCTTTTGGCCAATTCTTTTGGGATCAAAACAATGGAGGAGGCGGTAAAAATTTTGGCGGCCAGAAAAGTCGAGTGGCTCGATGTGGGGAAAATAGATGATCAATATTTTCTCCTGGCTATTGAATCAAATGACAGCAATATTATTTTTTGCTTAGATGATTATAATATAAACCCAAGAAAAAATAATGAGGCAGTGGGAATCTATAATATTAATATTAGTAATTATGATTTTACTTCCAATCCCAGAGACGGCAGGCTGGAGGCGGTATTTGCGCCAAAACAATTAAGCTGGTGGCAGCGGCTGGGGAAAAAAGAAAACAAGCAAACAGAAAGAATCAGTGTTTTCCCGATTAAAGAATTAACCTTAAACCACCAGAAAAAACCAATTGCAATCAATGTTGATCGACAGCGGACGATAAAAACACCAGCCAAGGTAGAGGTCTTGAAGGGAAAATTAAAGGTAATAACCGGTAAAAATATTTAAAAAACCCCTGGAAGTCAGGGGTTTTAGGTAAAGAATTATAGGGCTAATTAGTCATTTTTTTCAATCGCCGGCAGAGGAGCCGATTTTTTTTTGATTGAAGTAGTCTTCGCTTTAGGGGCAGTGCCCAGATTATCAACAACGATTATCTTATCAGGGAGGATGTCTATGATTTGACCGCGATTGATAATTAATTGATTTCTAAAAAGATTGTTCAGTGAGTGGTGGGTGGAGACAAAATACTCTACTAAGCTTTGTGATTCAGTATCAATGCTAAAATCAGCCAGCCGGCCTAGCAGTTGGCCGGATTCGGTAAAAACTGGCAGGTTTATAAGTTCTTTACTGTTTTGAATCATGGTCTGAACTTTTAATTTCTTTGATTTTGGCCGGCAGGGAATCAGCAGGAATAACAACGGCAGAATCTTTGGGAAAATGCTTCTTGAAGATATACAACTGCTGAAGGGCGGTCAAAATTGTGCTGAAAAACCAATAAAAAGTGAGGCCACTAGGCAAACTTAGCCCGATAAAAAAGGTGACCGCCGGCATAAGATAAAGGGTTTGTTTGTTGAGAGCTGAAGTTAGTCTCTCATCACTCGAGCCGGAGACGCTGGGTTGTCTTCTGGTGATCAACATGCTGGAAGCCCAATATTGAGCCACGGCAGATAGGGCGGCCAAGAAAATATTTCTTTGGGAAAAATCAAGAAAACCAAAAGCAATAGCATTGATTTGGCCGGGGTTATGAACAAAGGAATAAAGGGCGCTGAGACTTTCCGGCTTTAAACCATTACGGAAAACGCTATAAACAGCGATTAAAAAGGGTAGTTGGATTAAAAGTGGCAAACAAGATGAGGTGGGGTTTATTTTTTCCTTTTTATACAAGGCCATAAGCTCTCGGCCCATGGCTTCCTGGTTATTTTTGTATTTTGCCTTAAGGGCATCCATTTTGGGCTGGAGCTCCTGAAGCGATTTTTGGGCCCTGATTGATTTGACGGAAAGAGGATAAAGGATAATTTTAATAAAAATAGTCATCAAAAGCACGGCAATGCCAATATCCTGAAAAGAAACATGGTTATAGAAAAAAACCAGGAGGTTAAAAAGCGGTTGATAAATTAAAACATGATAAAGTTCGGTCATAAGTGGTTATTTTACTGGATCATAGCCACCCTTTGTCCAAGGGTGGCAGCGAGTAAGCCTTTTGGCGGCCAAAAATAATCCCCGGAAAAGGCCATGCCGGTCAAGGGCGATCAGGGCATAATCAGAACAAGTGGGGAAAAAACGACACTGGCCCTGGGGCTTGAGAGCTTTTCCTAAAAAACTATGGTCAAAAGATAGAGTTTTTTGATAAATAATTATAATAAATTTGGCTAATTCTCGCGGAAATAATTTTGGGCTAGGCAGGCTCATAAAATTACACTTTAAAGATTGACCCTTTTTTAAATAAAAACAGGAGTTCTTTTTCCAAGCTGGGGTAGTCGAGATTGAGAGAAGCTGGTTTGACGTGAATGGTAATACTTAAATTATCTTTAATATTGGCCAAATTTTTACTAATAATAGCCCTAATTCGTCTTTTTATTAAATTTCTAGCAACGGCTTTTTTGCTAATATTAGTAGAGGTAACAATACCAAAGCGACTAGGACCAACAATAAGGGTGGCCACGCGAACATTAAAAAAGGGGCTAAAATATATTTGCCCTTTTTTAAATACTAAATCATACTCTTTCTGGGCGCTCAGGCGGTTTTTTTTAGCCAGCATATTCGGCTAATATTAAATAAATTATACACTTAGACGAGCTCTTTTTTTGTTACGGCGCCTTTTAATCACTTTCTGTCCATTTTTGGTAGACATACGAACCAAAAAACCGTGGGTTTTGGCTCTTTTTCTCTTCTTTGGCTGATAGGTCCTTTTGGTGGCCATAAAAATCGGGGATTTTAATTTTTAAAATAAATTTGAATTTATAATATCATAAAAATGACAATAAATCAAAAGGTTGAATACTTTAAGAAATTAGATAGCAAACAGAAATGTTTGTTATCAACATATACACTACATTATCCACATTTTTTGCACGTTAGGTGTTAATATATAGCTTTTTGTGTATAAGTTCCAAATATGCTATTATTTAATTGAAAAATCCTGAAAAATAAATAATTTTTTCCCTAAAATATTATGACAAAAGATGAATTGTGGCAAGCGGTTTTGGGAGAGCTGGAACTGACTTTGTCCAAAGCCAATTTTGTAACTTGGTTTAAAAACACTTTTATTATTACCGAGGAAAACGATCAGGTAATTATTGGGGTTCCAAACCTCTTTACCCAGGCTTGGTTTGAAAAAAAATACCACGATTTAATCATAAAAACCCTAAAAAAAATAACTAATAACCGAGTAAAAAACATTATTTATAAAATAGAAACCAGAAAGACAAGTGAATCAGCGCCTGGAGAAAAAATAAAAATAACCGAAGAAAATGAAGGAAAAGAGCCAGCTGATTTCCTTTTAACTATAAATGATGTTTGCGGTCTAAACCCTAAATATACCTTTGAAAAATTTGTGGTGGGGAAAAACAATGAACTGGCACATGCGGCAGCCAAGGCGGTAAGCGAGAAGCCGGGCGAGGTTTATAATCCGCTCTTTTTATATGGGGGCGTGGGTTTGGGAAAAACTCACCTGCTGCAAGCGGTGGGGCATATTTTGTTGACAAAAAACCCAAAAATTAAGGTTTTATACACAACTTGTGAAAAATTTACCAATGACTTTGTTCAGGCAATCAGAACAGGCAAAACCAAAAGCTTTCAGGATAAATATCGGGACGTAGACCTTCTAATTATTGATGATATCCAATTTATGGAAGGCAAAGAGCAGACTCAGGAGCAGTTTTTCCATACTTTTAATGATTTATACCAAAAAAATAAACAAATTATTATTTCTTCTGACCGGCCACCCAAAGCAATCCCAACACTAGAAGACCGTTTGCGCTCCAGGTTTGAGTGTGGAATGATTGCGGATATCGGTGAACCGGACATAGAAACCAGAACAGCCATTCTGGGGGCAAAATTAGCCGAAAAAAACTACTTTCTATCCGAGGACATAATAAATCATATTGCCGCAAATATCCAAAGCAATATTCGCGAATTAGAGGGGGCATTAAACAGAATTATTGCCCACCATGAACTAAAAAAAGAAAAACCCACCCTGGAATCGGTAAAAACAATTGTGTCTGGGTTGGTTAATTTGCCGAGAAGAGGGTCAATTTCTCCCAAATTAATCATTCAAATTGTGGCGGAATACTTTAATATTACCATTGAGGATATAATTGGCAGTTGTCGCAAAAAAGAGCTAGTGGTCCCAAGACAAATTATTATGTATTTTATGAGGGAAGAATTAGACTCATCTTTTCCAAGTATTGGCCAAGAGCTTGGGGGTAGGGATCATACCACGGCGATGCACGCGCACACGAAAATTAAGAATAAAATAATTGACGACGAAAAACTAAAGCAAGATATTACTTTATTGAAGCAAAAAATTTTTAACAGCGCTGTTTAAAACTAACAAAAAGTTGGTGTACAAACTGTTTATAATAAAGAATGGGATTTGGCGGCCAATAATTATCCCAAAAATATGCGGACACAAAGAACAATTAACAACAAGCGGTGGGGATAATTTTATTTTAAAAAACAAGCCAAGCCTCAAGAAATGAAGAGATATAAACATATACACACGCCTTAATAATAATATTAGTTTTATATATAAATTAAAAATTACTATTATGAAGATAATTTGTACACAAGAAAATTTAATAAAAGGACTGGGAATAGTTTCTCATATTGCTGGAAAAAATATTAGTTTACCAATTTTGAATAATATTTTAATAAAAACAGAGGAAGGAATGGTTCGGTTAATGAGCACTAATCTGGATATTGGAATTAAAACAGCTATTCGGGGCAAAATAGAAAAAGAAGGGGAAGTAACGGTGGGATCAAAAATATTAACTGACTATATTGCGCTGGTCCCCGGAGGCAATATTACTATTGAAGAAAGTGATAATAAATTATTAATAAAGACAGAAAATCAGGAAACAATATTAAATTATCAAAGTGCCGAGGAATATCCTGTTATTCCCTGGGTAAACACGGATGGGGGGTTGGTTGTTGAGGCAGTTGTTTTTAGGGAAGCTTTGGGGCAAGTAATAAACAGCGCCTCCTATGAGGATATTCGGCCGGAATTGTCAGGTGTTTTAATGGTTATAAATAAAGAGGAATTAATAATGGCGGCGACGGACAGTTATCGTTTGGCGGAAAAGAAAATAAAAATTAAAAAAAATAATCTGGGGCAAGAAATGGCCTATAAGATAGTGCCACTCCGGGCGCTTCAGGAGGTTTTGCGGGTATGCGGGGATGGGGAAAAAGAGTTAAAAATTGGTTTTAGTGATAATCAGGCGATCTTCGATTTTGGGGAGACGGTTATTATGTCGAGATTAATAGAGGGAAATTATCCAGAATATAAAGAGATTATTCCAGCTGGTTGGAAAACAAGGGTTTTGATAGAAAAAAATAGTTTGATTTCTCAGGTTAAGGCGGCTAGCCTTTTCTCTCGGGCCGGGATTAATGATGTTTTGATGGATTTTAATAAAAATAACCTAGTTGTTTCCGCGGCCAACAGTCAGTATGGAGAAAATAAATCAAAAATAGAAGCGACAATAGAAGGAGAAAACAATAGCGTGGTATTTAATTATAAATATTTGTTGGATGGTTTACAAAATATCAGCCAGAAAAAGGTTTTAATGGAGGTAAATTCGGCCGATATGCCAGTGATTTTAAGGCCGGAAACCGGGGATGATTATCTTTATTTGGTAATGCCAATAAGGAGATAGAAATAAATGGAAATAATCAGAGGTAATTAATAACTTGAACAAACAAAAACACCCCGCTAGGCGCGGGGTGTTTTTAATTATTGTAATTATTTTAAAACATTAATTTTAATATAGCGCGAGCCCCAAGCTCGGGCATCGTTGAGTTCGGGCATCCAAATATCAATATGGTGATAATAGCGGGCGTTCATGCGATCCAATACGACAAAAACTTTGGAACCATAATAGTCGGGGATTTGGATTTTGGTGCCCTTTGGAAAGGCGTTGCTCGCAATCATGCCCCAAAAAACATGATCACCCCAAGCGGCAATAAAGGGCGAGTCGTCAGTTTCTTCAGCGCGAGAGGTATAGGCGGTGGCGGTGATATAAGTAGTATAATAATCCGTTTCATTGCTGGCGGGCAAGGTGTCACCAGTAATTTCGTTTATAATTGGATTATCGGGGTGATTAACCCAAGCCAGAGCCACTGGTCCGCGACCATAATCCAAATTAACTTCTGCAGCAAGAAGAACTTTGTGCGGGTTGGTTTGAACAAAAGCCACAAAGAGAGAAATGACAAAAAGAAGCCTTTTATAGAAGAGTAAAGATTTTTTATCTAAAAACATATAAAGTCATTTTTATGCAGATTTTGGCAATTAAAAAACTTCCCATATCTGGAAAGTTACCTGCTTTTATTGTAGCATATTGGGCAAAAAAGTCAAGAGGCAGGGGCAAATGAAAATTAAAAAATAAAAAACTTCAGTAGTATAATTTTAAAATTTTTAGCGGGAAATATAATTATTGGAGTCTTCTAATCTGATACTAATTAATTTAGAAGCGCCATCGTCGCCCATAGTGACACCATAAAGCAAGCTCGCTTTTTCCATAGTGGCGCGATTGTGGGTAATAACAATAAATTGAGTTTTGTGCGAGAGGTCAGAGAGGATTTGGGCAAAGCGGATAGAATTGGATTCGTCGAGGGCGGCATCAACCTCGTCTAAAACAACAAAAGGCGCGGGATTGGAAGAAATAATTGCGCAGATTAGGGCGATGCTAGTCAGAGCGCGCTCACCGCCAGAAAGAATATTAATGGATTTAAGTTTTTTGCCAGGGGGGGTGGCGTGAATTTCAATACCGCTGTAAGTGGTATTATTTTTTTCTTGAAAAAAGTTAATAGCCGGATTGTTCATCAAAGGCTCATCTTCTCCTTCTGGCTTGATTTCTTCTTTGGTCATTACTAGCTCGGCCGAGCCGCCATTAAACAAGGTTTTAAAATATTTTTGAAAATAATCATTTATTTCGGAAAAAGACGCGGTCATTTGTTTTTTGATAATTTGATTCAGTTCATCAATTATTTTTTTCAACGACTCAATGGTTTTGTTCAGATCGTCAATCTGGCCAGTAAGAAAATCAAAACGTTTCTGGGTTTTTTGATATTCGGACTCAATTTCCGGATCAAGGCCGCCAATCATCTCCAATTGGGCTTTGAGGCGGTTTATTTTGTTTTGGGCGGTCAGAGGGTCTTCTTTTGGGGCAGGGAGAGGAGATTGATTTAGGGTGTCCAAGGATCCGAGCTCTTGGATAATCTCTTGGCGCAGATCAAATTTTTTGGTTTCTACCCGGGCGAGGGCCACACGCAATTCATTCAGCTGATTGTTGAGCTGATTGTATTTTTGCTGAGACAATTGATATTTTTGTTGGACTTGCCAAAGATTAGAACGCTTGGCCTCGTCTTCAGACAACATTCTTTTAATATTTTCCTGAAGTTCACTGGCTTGTTTTTCCAGAGAGACAATGGCATTTTCCAGTCTGGCAATTTCCGGATTCGCGGGGGTTGCGGCGGGCTCTGATTTAGTTTTGGGAGGTGCCAAATAGGGGGACAAAGAGGACAGAAGCTGGGAGAGGCGGCTGTTAATTTCAGTCAGGGTTGTTAAATAATCAACTTGCTTATCAGGAGAAAGATTTTTTTCAATAAAGGCTATTAAGGCAATCAGGGCGGCGTTAAATTCGTTTATTTTATCAGGAGTCATGGTTTTGACTCCAGGGGTGGAGGTTTTGCCGGGGGAAAGATTTTTTAGAACAAGGAGCTGTTCTTTGAGTTTTATTTTTTCATCCAGAAGAGCCTGATGTTTGGCTCGCAAATTTTCAATTTCTCGGTTGAAGCCGCTGTTTTGGGTGACAGAATTTAGCTCGTTGCCCAGTGCCTGAACGCTTTGTTCCATGATGTTTTTTTCTTTTTCGGCGGCCTGGACCCTGGAGAGTTCGTTTCCATAATTCTCATTGACGGTTTGCCAAGAGGCGTAATAATAGGCAAGACGTAGGGCGGTAAGCTCAGCCTCTATTTCTTTGCGTTTATTTAATTTTTTAACCTGACGGGTCAGCAGGTTGAGCTGAGGCTCCATTTCTTTGAGGCGAACATTGGCGGTGGTCAGATTTTGCCAGACCTGGTTGAGCTTGACAATCGTTTGGTTTTTTTTGATCTGATATTGCTTGACACCGGTAGCCTCATCAAAAAATTCTTTGCGCTCTTCGGGAGTGGCTAGGAGAAAATTATCAATCATGCCCTGACCGATGATAGCGTAGGTGCGGTGGCCAAAGTTGGCTTGGGTGAGCAGGAGGTTGATGTCGGAGAGTTTGCTTTTGGCGCCATTAATCAGATAATCGCTGTCGCCGCTGCGGTAAAGGCGCCTAGTAATAGCTAAGTCAGTGTAATCGATGGGTACTTTTTGGTCGCGATTGTCCAATTCCATAGAAACCTCAGCCAAACCGAGGCGGGCTTTTTTGTCCGAGCCGGAAAAAATAACATCCTCGCTTTTTTTACCGCGCAGGGTTTTGATACTTTGTTCGCCCATGACCCAGCGGAGGGAATCGGCGACATTGCTTTTGCCGGAGCCGTTGGGGCCGACGACCGCAGTGATCCCTCGGGTAAATTCCAGAGTGGTTTTTTTGGCGAATGATTTGAAGCCGTTGATTTCCAGTTTTTTGAGATACATAAATTTAAAAAGCCAAAAGGCAAAATTCAAAAGGAAAAAGCAGTGGATCAATAAGTATAATTAAAAGAGACCGGTTGGGGTCACTTTTATTATATCAGCAAAAGGGAGAAGGCTTCAAGGATCAATAGTCATCTATATCTATATATTGGTATATTGGGGAAAAACAGCTATATGCGGGTAGATATTATCTTGGGTTATTGACTTTTTTGTTTTTTTGTGGTTAGCTGATGGCCATAGGGGGAAATTAAATAAGGAAAGGAAGGAAAAATGCCTACGTGGAGGGTTACTGGTGATCCTGCCGAGATTGTTAGAAAGACTGGCAGATCAATAGTGGTGATTGGAGACACCACTAAGGAGAAATTGACTCCTAAAAAAGTAAAGAGCCTCCGACAGAGAGGGGTTACCGTCGTGAAGGTGGACGAGAAAAAGTAAGCCTCATCAAAAAAAGGAGCTGCGCGCAAAGTGCGGCCCCTTCTTTTTATATTTACGTATTTAATAATGATTGGTAACTCAAAATGAGGAGATTGTGTCCGCCGATGATTGAAGGATAAAGAGAGTAGTGCCTCTTAAGAGACTGAAAGGAACGAAGAAATTTTATTTTGCCCCTGTTATATTTTTTATGTATTTTATCAATTCTTGGTGCGAAGAAAATATCTTATTGGCACCTTGCAAAGACTTTTTGTCTAGCGTTGTTGTCAGGGCAAGTGTTTTGAGATTTGCTTCTGTGGCGCTTTTTATTCCCAGAGGCGCGTTTTCAATAACAAAGATATTTTTCGCGTTACAGCCTAATTTTTTTGTGGCAGTCAAATAGGGTTCGGGGCTGGGCTTGCCTTTTTTTATATCGCCACCAGAGATAATAACTTTGAAAATATCTTTAAAAAATTTGTCTACTATTTTATCAACAAATTCTTTGTTGGCACCGCTTACCAAGCCTAATTTGATATTTTTGGCTTGCAAATATTTCAAAAAATTGAGGATATCTGGATATATTTCAAATTTGAAAAGCTCAGAAAATTTCTTTTTTTTAAGCAAATAAATTTTTTCCTTTTCGCGTTCCAGGATTTTTTTATTATATTTTTCAGAAATATATTCTATCGTTTCCTGATAAGACAGCCCCTCAAGGAACAAAAAGTCTTTTTTTGACGGGAAAATATGGAAATGATTAAAGGCATAATTCCAACTGGCTACATGAAATTTCATTGAGTCTGTCAAAACTCCGTCCAGATCAAAAATAATTGCTTCAATTTTCATAATAATATAACAAAATATTTTTTGTCAGGAATCTTTCCGGGGGACAGGCGGAGCGAGCGGCATTTTGGATAATGTATCGGCATCATCCGAAGTTTTTGTGCAGTGAAACGGAACAAAAATTTGGGAGAAGAAATTTTTTTACCTTAAATTATAAATGTAAAAAATTCCTGAACCGGATATGCCGTGTTATATGATGTAATATGAAATTTTATTTTTTTGGTTCTATATTAAGATGATAAATTCCCCAAACTAAACCGTCAGAATTAGTTACCTCTTTAGTATGATTGAAGCCAAAACGGCCAACAAAATTGATACTTGCTTCATTACGAATTGGTTGATGTAATATAGCTACGTACATGTTGTTTATGCCCATGCTTTGCATCCTAGATAGAGTAGCCTTCATTAGCTTTGTGCCTGCCTCTCTGTTTCTATTGTCTTTAGATATAGCAATTTGATCTCCAAATATGAAATTATCAGCAGGGTTAATTTCGGTTTGTAAATATTGCATAATACCATCTTCGTGGGCTATTTCACCATTTTTAATAAGTTGCTCTAAAAATGTTTTGTCATAAGACATAATAAAACCACGAACTTTATTTTCCTCAGAAAAAGTTAGAAAAAAGAGATTCAATCTTTTTTTGTAATCATTTTCATCTAGATTATATATCAGAAAACCACCCTTAGCTTTTTCAGGGTCAATATTTTTTGGATCTATTTTAACTTCTAGAGCAATAGTAGCGATTTCGGCAACGGCACCATCTTTTGCGGTTTCCACATGAATGCTTTTATTTAACTCAATTGCATTAAGTTTTGTTGGCCGTTCAATCATATATAATTTAGGTTATTTATCAAGAAATTTTAAAAATTTATTATTTTTGTCAACCAAAATTGATTTAGTATGAATAGGCTTATCGGTTAGCTCGAAGCCCATTATAATGATTTCATCGCCTTTATTAATTAAGTGGGCAGCGGCGCCATTCATACAAATTATGCCAGAATTTTTTTCACCAATAATAACATACGTTTCTATCCTAGCTCCATTTGTGTTATCAACTACTAACACCTTTTCACCGTGCCATAATCCTGTCATTTCCACCAATTCTTCATCAATAGTAATGCTGCCCACGTAATTAAGGTTAGCATCTGTAACAGTAGCTTTGTGAATTTTTGAACGAAGTATTGATCTCATTTTTTATTAAGATTAAAAATAAAATTTCATATTATTTCATATAACGTTTAAGAGTATGCGAAGTTTTTGCGGAGTGAAACGGAGCAAAAATTTGGGTGAGCATTTGGCGTTAGCCAAGCGCGAACCGCATACTCTTTGTTATCGGATGTATTCAAAAACATTTTGCGAAGGGACGAAGCAAAATATGCACAATTTTATTCTCGGTTTTAATGCACATTACTTTCTGACCAAGAAACAGCTCTCTCCTTTAGACTTTCCATATACTCATCTTTTAACTTTCTATACCGCTTATAGTCGTTAGGAAATTTTTGAAAAAGAGAAAGTTTTATCTCGCTATATTTTCTTGCTTCATTTTCGTGAGTTTTTAAATAATCTCTAATAGCTAGTATTTGTTTAATTTCTGGGTGATCTTTTTGATAAAAATGGGCAATAAAAATACGATTTCCATTTTTCCCTTTTTCAAATAAATGACTATCTTTAGCGTTAAGCGACCCGAGAGAGATGTAGCCAATTTTTTCCATATTGATAATTTTTTCACTTATTTTAGAAACGTCTTTTACAACAAACAAAATATCAATCGTTGGTTTTCCTGACATTCCAACAATTGATGTGCTACCAATATGATGAGTTTCTAAAATATTATCTCCGATAATACCATTGATCTTTTTAGATTCTTGAGAGAATAAAATTGGCCAGTTTGGATTATATGGAACTATTTTGTAACTTCTATTTTTTGTCATGGCTCAAACGTAGAGAATAAAATTGTGCATAAATTTTCGATAGAAAATTTGTTTTTGAATATTTCCGATAACGTTCACGCATATCTGATGTTTTCATCCCGACTATTAAGATGAAGTTTGGTTATTTCAGTATGCGTTGATTTATAGTTTTCCGCCTATATCTTCATCAAACGAAGGGATGAAAATATGGGCGGAAGGAAAAGGACGTTCCTTAAGCTTTTTCAATGTGTCCTTTTCCTGTAGCCAGATATGCGTTGTTATGTGATGTAAATTAATTTGCGTCCTTCAGTATATCGATTGCTTCTAAAGAAAGTGCTTTTACATTTTCGGGAGCACCTTCAAGTTCTTTCACTTCATCGCTAGTAAACCATTTAAGGTTTTTAGTTTCGCCATTTTGCGGACTTACTTTGTCAGATTTAGCCGATGCATAATAGATAAAGTCGATATGTTGATGAAATTGATTTATATTCTCAAGCAAAATGTGCATTGGGCGAAATAATTGTTTAACATCTCCCATCTTTATTTGTTTGTCGGGATTATAGATTTTTACATCCAAACCAGATTCTTCCTTTATTTCGCGCAATGCAGCTTTTTCAGGTATTTCATCACGGTCAATATGCCCACCAACAGGAATCCAAATACCGAGCTTTTTATGCAGGTGTAAAAGCACTTTCTGTTTGTGTACTATGAACGTTGTAGCTGTAAAATGTTTTGTTATTTCCATATGAGCAAATTAATTTATTTCAGATAACGTTTCGGCATATCTGATGTTTTCGCCGAATTTGTTAATCAATACTTGGATATTAGCAGGTTCTTTTTCATTTCGGAAGACTTTCGATTTACTATCAAGCAGAGTCGAAAATATGGGCGGAACAAAAAGACATTCCTTTAAGAAATATATGGGTCCTTTTTGTGTAGCCAGATATGCCGTGTTAGACGATGATTTTTGGAGGCAAATTTCCACCCAAACGTCATAAAATTCTCCTTTTTTCGTTCGTATATTTTGAGGCTATTTCATCCTCCAATCTTTATCTGACCTTGTTCTATAAATCTTGCTTAAGGAATCTTGTTGTTTTAATAATTGGACATAAGAATCTCTAATCAAATTTTTCTTTTGAGCTTCAATATTATCTCTAAAAAAATTGTACAATGACATCCACTGAACGATAGATAGTTGAGTAGGTTTAGCTTGCAAATTAAACTTTAAATCTTTTGCGAGCCTCCGAAACTGTGTATCTGTAAAAATTTTAGCAAAACTATCTCTTAACGTAGATTTGAATTGGCTGAATCCATAAACTACAAAATTTTTCCAGTCTAATAAATCTTCCTTATCTATCAAAAATTTATCCAATCGTTTAAAACGGAATAAAACTACCTCTACTTGTGGAGACGGCTTAAAATCATTGCGTTTAAAATGATGAACAATAGATGGTACGAAATGAGTTTTGATAAAAAGCGACTTTATTGATTCAGCAGGCTCGCCAAGATATTTTAATGCGACTTGTTTTTGAACAAAAAGATAAATATCTTCAGAAAGTCGCTTTTGGTTGCTCAATTTACGAATGATGTCAGCAGTATAATTAAATGGTATATTGGAAAAAATTTTGTAGTTTTTATCTGTAGGAAAGTTATAATTCAAAATATCCTGATTCACTACTTGAATGTTGGAAGCCAATTCAAATCTTTTTCTTAAGTCATTGTACAATTTTTTGTCTTTCTCTATCGCAATAACTTCTTTACTGTACTTGCGGAGGGTGTCGGTAATTTCGCCAGTTCCTGCACCAATATCAAAAACTACATCATTCGTAGAAATACTTGATCCTTTGATTAGAGATTCTACTAATTCTTTGTTCTTAACAAAATTCTGTGAAAATTTAATATCTCTCATAATGATTCAGGAAATAGACTCAAAATATTTAAGAAAATTTTTCCACCATGCTTTCCAAATTTGCCTCCAAAAAATTTCGTCTAAC
>JAAZMX010000065.1 GCA_012798565.1 Candidatus Kuenenbacteria bacterium | reverse complement strand
TAATCTATTTAACCAAAAATTAACAGAATGGTTAATTCATTACAATTTTGAACGACCACACCAAACTTTAGATTATCTGCCACCGATTAACTTTAGCTTTAGATATCACCATGTGTTACCTATGTACCCGTCTAGTACATTCTCTTGCCATAAATGATTCCAACAGGTAAAATGAAATAAAATTATGTCAGAATTAATTTTTGCTACTACTAATCAGGCCAAATTAGCGCAAATTGCTGGTGCTCTTAAATCCTTGGATATCGCTGTCGTGGGCTTAGATAAAAATATTCCTTTGCCGGAAGTAAATGAAGACGGTGAAACCGCCGAAGTCAACGCCCGCCAAAAGGCGACTGCTTATGCTCGGGCAATTAACCAACCGGTTTTGTCCATGGACAACGCCCTATATTTTGATGGTTTACCGCCAGACAAACAACCCGGTGTCCATGTTCGCCGCTGTGATTCCGATAGTGTCCGTTGCGATGATCAAGGAATGCTTCAATATTATTCAGAGTTAATTGACAATCTTGGCGAGCGGATAAACGGCCACTGGATATTTGCTCTTTGCTTTGCTACTCCTGATGGTAAAATTCTAGAAACCAGTATAATCTCCCCACGGATTTTTGTTAGCCAGCCTTGCGCGCGCATCGATCCCGGCTACCCCCTAGAATCTCTCCAGGTTGATCCGAACACCGGTCAATATATTTCCGAGATGACTCCCAAAGAACGTGATATTTTTTGGCAAAAAGCCATTGGCGCTCCATTGTCCGCCTTTGTCAAAACCTTGCCGCTCGAGTAGTTTGCGCCCATTCTTTATTTTAGTTATAATAAAATAAATTAGTCGTTAAAATAAAATTATGTCTTCCAACAAAATCATCATCGCCCTGCTCGTGATTCTTATTCTCATTGTTCTGGCCTATATTTTTATTCCCAGCCCAAACAAGAGTCAATTAGTTACCAACGAAAACACCAACGTTGCTGTTCCCTCTGATCATACCGCCGCCAATTCGACCAATACTAATTCCACCAATACTCCAGCTACCAATACTAATAAATTAACTGAAGATGTTATGGAGCTAAAAAGCGAAACTTTGACCGAGGGCCAAGGTGAACCGATCGCCAGTGGCCAGACCGCTGTCGTTCATTACACCGGCTGGCTGACCGATGGCACCAAATTTGATTCTAGTGTTGATCGCGGTGAGCCATTTGAGTTTGTTGTCGGCGCGGGAGCTGTTATTACCGGCTGGGATCAGGGAGTTCTCGGTATGAAAGTCGGAGAGAAGCGCAAACTCACTATTCCTTCGGATTTGGCTTATGGTGACGCTGGTGTCGGTCCTATTCCTCCCAAAGCCACGCTCATTTTTGAAGTAGAACTTTTAGCTATTAAATAGTTAAGTTGGCTCCAAGTTAAACTTGGAGCCTGATGATCTGGATCACTTGGGTATTTTTCCCCTTATACTCGATACTTTATATTTAATATCAAAAATATGGACACGCAACCCAAAAAACTTTATCGTTCCACCACCAACAAAATTATTTTTGGCGTCTGTGCTGGCCTAGCTGAATATTTTGAGATTGATCCCATCATTGTTCGCGCTCTGTTTGTGCTCTTTGCCCTGATGGGCGGGGGAGCCGTGATTCTTTATTTGATCCTGGCCCTGATTATCCCGAGCGACAATCCGGCTATTAGCTCTGGTCAAGAAGTCAAAGAATTCGCCCACGACCTCGGCGCCAAAGTCCAGTCAGTCGCCGGAGAATTCAAAAGTGTCAAGCAAGAAACCGCTGATACCGGCGCCGGCCGCCGCTTCTTCGGATTGATAGTCCTGTTAGTCGGCTTGTATTTTCTGCTCCGGGAAGTCTTGCCCTGGCCCATGTTTCATCTCTATTTCTCCTGGTTCCGCTGGGGGCTCTTCTGGCCGATCGTTATTATAGTTATCGGTGTTTATCTGCTGGTGAAAAATAAATAGTTGGTACATTTGTATCATTATCAATCAAAAAACTCCCGGTCCCAGCCGAGAGTTTTTTGAAATATTGTCTCTTAAGCTCAAAATCCAAAACCCTAATTTCCAATCAGATCCTAAATCCCAAATCCAAATTATATTACTTTCTTGAATTTGATTTGTCATTGTAAATTAGGATTTTGGGTTTATATTAACACCCCCGCAATTCCAATTAGCATAATTCCCACCATAAACCAAATTGTCTGCCGGGCGATTTTTTTACTATCGGTTTCATGGTGAATAATCGGGATCAGATCCGCTATGGCCATATAAATAAAATTCCCAGCCGCCACCGCCAGAATATATGGCGCGATCGCCCACTCGCTACCAAAGAAATAAGCGAGTAGCGCACCTGCCATCGCGGTCAAGGCAAACAAAAAATTATAACCATAAATTTTTTTCTTTGTCAGCCCGGCATAAGACAGGACCCCGGCGTCGGATAGTTCCTGAGGTATCTCGTGAATCATCACGGCCGTCATTGTCAGAAAACCCAAGCGCATATCTGCCATAAATGCCGAAGCCACCACCGCGCCATCTACAAAATTATGCAAGCCATCGCCAAATAAATTTATCCACGCCAGGTGTCGGTGTTTTTCCTCAACGCAATTTTCATGCTGGCAGTGGTGCCAGTGGAAAATGGTTTCCACCAAAAACAATATCAAAATTGTTAAGAGTATGGTTATTCCCAAGTCTTCAACTGCCAAGCCATTTTTCAGGCTCTCCGGTATGACTTCGAGCCAGCCGACCGCCAAAAGCACCCCAGCCGCCAGGCTGATCAACCCCCCGATTTTCAAGTGCATCCCAGTTTGGAAAAACAAAAAAATCGCCAAGACCGAGATTAGGCTGACAACCACAGTTGCCGCGATTATCAAAACCAAAGTCATAATCTTAATGTTAATTTATTTAAAATCAATATAGCACAAAACAAAAAATCAATAAAACAACTTATTAAAACCAAAAGAACGGCTCTTTGCCGTTCCTTTTAGTATTTAACCACCAATAATTACTTTACCTTTCCTGAGTTAAAAGGTCTTTTAAATGTTCATAAATTTTTTTGGCCATCTCTTGGTTGCCGACATCAAAAATTGGATAATTATCAATAAAGACTAAACCGTGTTGTGCTATAACATGAATCTTGCCAATATTGCAGTCAATGGTAGACATATCTCCGTCGTCTCTTTCCTTAATATTAGGTGTTCGTAATTTACCCATTTCTTTAACTGATTTGATACCTAATATGGTTTTTATCTTTTCATCAATTTTAAACTCCTTAAATAACTCTGCACGTTTTTCATCTAAGGTCATATCCTCTCTCAATATACATATCTTTCTTAGGCGCTCATGAATTTTTGTGGCTGTTTCTGGATCACCAACTGCCTCATCGTCAATCAAGACTGTATAAATGCCGTTTGTATTTTTTGTTTTAACATGAATCTTGCCAATATTACAGTCAATAGTGGGCATATCTCCGCCGTCTTTTTCTTCAATATTAGATGTTCGCAAATTGCTTATTTCATTATCTGATTTGATGCCCAGCACTGCATCTATTTTTTGATCAATCCTTTCAAGTAATTCTGGTTTATTTTTTTGTCCTTCGCTATTAATTCCATCTCTTAACACTGCTTCTTCTTGGGCGTCAGTTTTCATTAGGCCTAATTTTATTTCACGAAAAGTAATTTTATTATTCGGATCATCTGCATTTATTCTACTCAATTCTTCCGCCGCTCTTGAGACTAATTCCAGGCCATATTGTACTCTTTTCCCATCGATTATTTCTGCAATTTCGTTTAAATCTCTGCCAATTTCTCCCGGTGATTTTTTAGACATATTTTTCTTTTTAATTCCAACAATATTACTTCAGCTGAAATTTTAGTTACTATACTTTAATATTACCCCAGCCACCATTCCTGTCAAACATTCAAGAGGGGACAAACAAAACCGCCCTTCCGGGCGGCCTTATTCATAAATCATAAATCATAAATCTTAAATCACAGATCCCTTTACATATTATTTTTATACTGCTCTGTATTCCGCCAGCTCTCCCAGGGGATAGTCGGGTGTACAGTCACTCCGCCGAGCCGAATCGCCTGGACTATCGCTTCCAATGGATAGTGTCCATAAATATAAGCGCGAATTAGCGTTTGCCAATTCTTCTCGCTAGCTTTTACCGTACCCATTCTCTGGCGCACCAAGTTTTTTAGTTCATTACCCTTGGCAACTTCTTGGCTAGCAGTGAGTTTCGGCCGGTAGTAAAGCGCCGCTTGTAATTTGGCGCTACCAGCGATGAGTGGGTCATAGCCGTATTTCAACTCCACATCGTCATTATAGCCATCACCGTCTGTATCTTTCTTGGCCGGATTGGTATAAATTTCTCTCTCATAACCGTCAGACAAAGTATCGCCATCGGTATCTTTTAGGTCGGCTGGTCCAGGGTTTACCACCGCCTGGTTATTTGTTTTTTTCTGTGTGATTAGCCTGGAAAATTCCGCTGGACTATAGGTTCTAAAAGTATATTCACTCGTCTGCTTATTTTTCCCGTAAAAACTGTCATAGCACTCCAGTTTATAATAATAAACCGTAGCCGTCTCCAAAGCAGTTAAAGAAATGGAATGATCTATCAGTCTCTCTTTATTATTAGCCTCCAGCTCTTTATTATAATCACCGCTTTTTAGACCATAACGGATTTTGCACTTGGCTACCATGTTGGTTTGCCAGTATATATTTGCTCCATTGGTAAAGACCATCGTCGGGTCTGCCGCCATTGGCTGGATTTTCTCAATTGCCAATTCTGTTTTATCCGACAGGTATCTGTCTGTGCGGCTTTGTATCGTCGTATCAGTTTTATTTCCATCTCTATCTTCGGCGATGATTTTAAAATAATATTTTTGGTCAGTATCTAGTCCGCCGATAATTTTATCGTGCTTGTTTTTTAAATCGCCCTCACCCTCCCCCCGATCCAAATTATTATAATCAGTCCCAAATTTTATTTCTGCTCGGGTTTGCTCATTGGTTTCCCAGGCGATAGCGATTGCATCTCTGGTTGTCTGAAGGACGCGGACGGAAATAAATTCCGGAGCCAAAGTATCTGGCATATCCTTGGTGGAGAAAGTCTGCAAGAACAATTCCTTTGACTCTCCGCTTTTTGTTACCGCCACTATTTTATAATAATAAGTAACATCGCGTTCTAGTCCGGAAAGCGTTGATTCGTGGTTGTAATCATAGACCCCATATTCCAGAGTTTTATCCAGTTTGTCGGGATTTTTACCATAATAAATATAAGCCTTGGTGGGTTCATAAAAGGTATCCCAGCTTATTTGCGCCGTACCGTTCTTTATGGCGTAAACCGCCACATTGCTGAATTTTATCTCTGCCCTGGCGCTTGGCCCGCCAAGACCAAAGATTATCATTATTATCAGAACAATAATGGTTTTTTTCATAAAATAAGCCTTTAATTTATCGCCTTTATTATTTCATATTTTTACAATTTTGTCAACTGTCACCCTCCTATTTTTTGCCGAATAAAAAAAGCCCCCGTTTTTTTATTTTATTAGGTCTGTTTGCCGCTCCCGTTATTTTTTTCTGGCCATGGCGCCGGATATTAATACACCTTGATCCAGCCTGACCTTCCTCTGGATTACTGTAATTTTAATCCTAGCCAGAGTTTCCAGTTTAGTAGAAAAGGTTGGTCAGGCGTCAGTTTTGGGTGAGTTGGCGATCAGAGTTCTCATGGGTAATCTTGTCTAACGCAACACCAAAGGGCCGCACTGGTCATTAAACCCGCAATCACTTGTGGATTATCTATTAAAAAATAACTATCTGTCCAAAATGTGTTGGACTAATATATTTATTGCCAACTATTTTATTTTTGTGATATAATTAATTATAATAAGTTATCAACACTTTTTCTTTTTTACCAAATATGAAAAAGAATCAACAAGGCTTTACTCTGATTGAGCTTTTGGTGGTGATCGCCATTTTTGCTCTGATGGCTAATATCACCATGGTTTCTTTGAACAAAGCCAAACGAGAATCGCGCGACACCAAAAGACTCTCTGACATCAATCAGCTCCGTTCCGCTCTGCAATTATACAGTACGGATAAGCTCTCCTATCCTGTTGGTGACAATGTTGCCCTGGGTGTTGATTCTCGTGCGACCCTAGACACGCGCGGCTGGGCTACCAACCCACCCACTTCTCCGATTTTTATGCCCACTGTCCCGCGCGATCCCCGCATGGTCAATTTGCCTGAAGACGCCTGCACCGACGCCTCAACTAATCCTTGTGACTATGGTTATACCTTTCTTTCTGATGATAGCTATGTGATCTATTTCTATCTGGAAGATAATGTCAGTAATATGGCTGCCGGCATTCACAGCGCCACCAAAAACAATATTTATTAGATATTTATACTTTGAAGCCCCTCTTACCAAAAGAGGGGTTTTTGCTATAATAAAGTCAAGAAAATAAAGCTCCAAGTTCCAAGATACAAGTTCCAAATAATATCCAATATTAAAATTTTCAATAGTTTATTATGAGTTGCTTGTCTCCTTATTATAATCTTGAAGAAAGAACCACTTATTTTGCTAAAAGGGTAGTTGGATTGTGCATGGCTCTGTCCAAGAATGAAATTAATCGCCCATTGATCAGTCAAATCATCAGATCGGCCGGTTCAATAGGGGCTAACTACAGAGAGGCCAATGACTCGCTAGGGGACAAAGATTTTATTCATAGAATCAAAATTGCGCGTAAAGAATGTAAAGAAACACTGCACTGGCTGGAGATTGTAGAAGAGGCCAACCCAGAACTTGTTATGAGAATGCAGAACTTAAAACAGGAAGCGATAGAATTAAAGAATATTTTATCATCAATTATTGTTAAAAAGGAAAAGAAACAGTGATTTAAAATTTGGAATTTATAGTTTATTTGGAAATTGTATCTTGTTTCTTGGAAATTTACTTACTTATTTATGACCAAATCTGAAGCCAAAATTCGCATCCAAAAAATAAAAGACCAATTTCGCGACATTGATTATGCCTATTTTATTTTGGATGCCCCGATTGTCTCTGATGCGGTGCGCGATTCTCTCAAACATGAATTAAAATTATTAGAAGATCAATACCCGGAATTTATCACCTCTGATTCACCGACCCAGCGTATCGGCGGCAAGGCGCTTGGCAAATTTGCCAAGGTCAAACACTCCATCCCCAAATATTCTCTGGACGATGTTTTCTCTTTTGATGAAGTCCTGGAGTTCGACGCCCGGGTCAAAAGATTTCTAGACCTGCCAGCCGACCAAGACATCGCCTATACTTGTGAGTTGAAAATCGACGGCTTAAACATGACGTTTATTTATAAAAATGGTTTGTTTGAGCGCGCCGTGACTCGGGGCGACGGTCTGGTCGGTGAAGACGTCACTCACACCGTGAAAACTGTTGGCAGTGTACCGCTCAAACTGAAACAGCCAGTCGATATTGAAGTTGGTGGCGAGATTTTTATGCCCCTCAAAAGTTTCGAAGCCTTGAATAAGGCAGCTTTAAAAAATCAAGAAGAGTCCTTTGCCAATCCTAGAAATGCCGCGGCCGGCACCGTCCGTCAGCTCGATCCGGCCGTTGCCGCCAACCGCGACCTCCAAGCTTTTTTTTATTCCATCTTCACGCCTCTGGCCAATTTGCCTGGTAAAAAAATCACCAGCCAATTAGCAACCCTGGAATTTTTACAATCACTCGGATTTCGGGTAGAAAAACATTTTTCTCATTTTCAAAACATTTATGAGGTCAAAAAGTTTCTAGTCCAGGCAGAAAAATTACGCCAGTCACTTGATTTTCAGATCGATGGCGTCGTGATCAAAGTCAATGACTTGAATTTTCAGGCGTGCCTCGGTCGCACCGCCAAATGTGTGCGTTGGGCCGCTGCCTACAAATTCGCGGCTGAGGAAGCTACCACTATTATTGAAGACATCCAAGTCCAAGTCGGCCGTACCGGTGTTCTGACTCCGGTCGCTCATCTGAAACCGGTTTCCGTGGCCGGCTCCACTGTCTCCCGCGCCACCCTCCACAATGAAGACGAAATTAGGCGGTTAAACGTCAAAATAGGGGACACGGTCGTTATTCAAAAAGCTGGTGATGTTATTCCGGATATTGTTAAGGTGCTAGAAAAAATGCGCACCGGCCGCGAGTGCGTTTTTCATATGCCGAAAGTCTGCCCCGTTTGCGGTTCTGCTATCGTGAGAAAAGACGGCGAAGTCGCTTACCGTTGCGCCAACAAAAATTGCTATGCTCAACAGCGCGAAAAATTGTATCATTTTGTGTCCCGCCGAGCTTTTGATATCGACGGCCTCGGCCCCAAGATTCTTGATCAGCTCTTGGCTAGTGATTTAATCAAAGATGCCGCTGACATTTTTATTCTCACCAAAGATGATTTGGCTCCTCTGGAGCGTTTTGCCGAAAAATCAGCCGACAATTTGATTAATGCCATTGCCACGGCCCGGCATGTTTCTTTGCCCCGCTTTATTTTTGCTCTAGGCATCAGAAATGTCGGTGAAGAAACCGCCCTTGATTTGGCGCATCATTTTCACACCTTGGAAAAAATAAAATCAGCCAGCCTGGAAGACCTGCAAGCAGTTCCCGATGTTGGCCCAGTCGTGGCTGAAAGCATCTTTCAATGGTTTCATGAGCCCAATAATTTAAAATTTATTGACCAGCTTTTGGCCCATGGCGTCAAAATAGAAAAAGCCGCCCATGAGTTAACCACTGGTAAACTCACGGGCCAGACATTTGTCTTAACCGGTACCCTGGAGTCTTTTAGCCGCGAAGAAGCCAAAGCCAAGATTCGTGCCTTGGGCGGAGAACTTTCTGAATCGGTTTCCAAAAAAACTGATTATGTGGTGGTCGGTGACAACCCCGGCTCCAAACTAGACAAAGCAGAAAAGTTGGGCGTGAAGATATTAGATGAGCAGGAATTTTTGAGGTTAGTAAAATAACATCGTTATATCCTGTCATCGCGAGGAGGTGAGCCCCGCATAGTTGCCCTGCGGGGCAAGCCGACGTCGCAATCCCAACGTTTTTACCTTAAGCCAAGAGATTGCGACGCTCACCGCAGTAGCGGATTCGCTCGCAATGACAAAATCTATACACCCTAGCCAATAAGAAAAGCCCTATTCACTTTCGGAATAGGGCTTAAATTTGGGTGTGATACTCCCTCAGACCAGCCAAGTTTCGGCTGTTTGATACCTCCTAGAAATAGGAGTATCGCACCATTGAGCGAGCGACGGGATTCGAACCCGCGACTAGGGACTTGGCAAGCCCCTATTCTACCACTGAACTTACGCCCGCTTTTTTTATATTGGTAGGGGCGACGGGATTCGAACCCGCTTGCCTAGAGATGTGTTAGTTCCCTGTTGGCTACGCCCCCGTTTTATTTTCACTCTCCCTATCTTACAAATTCCGCTAATATTTGTCAACCTTGGACAAAACACCAAAAGATGTTAAAATCAAATTATTATTGGCTATTACTCATTGCTAATTGTTTATTGTTAACTGATTATTGTTCATTTATGTCTCTCGATATCGCCCAAATTGATCATCTGGCCCGCTTGGCTCGCCTGAAGCTTACGGATCAGGAAAAGGAATTATACGCCAGTCAACTGGCTAATGTTTTTGATTATTTCCAAAAATTACAAACAGTTGATACGACGGGCGTCGAACCAATGAGCCAGATTATTCCCCTGAAAAATGTTTTTCGTGCTGATGAACCTGCTGTTGACACTGAAGAAACCCACCAAAAAATTATTACTAATGCCCCGAATAAAAGCGGCCGTCATCTAGTGGTCAAAAAAATCTTATGAGTTCTTTACATCAACTGACAATTGAACAAGCCAGTGCCGGTTTGGCCAAGAAAGAATTCAGTTCCGTAGAATTAACTCAGGCCTGTCTGGATCAAATCGCGAGTAGCGACCATCGGCTGCGCGCTTTTATCAATGTCTTTCCTGAACACGCCCTAGCCCAGGCCGAAAAAGCCGATCTTGCTTTTCGCCGGGGCGAGGCCTTGTCAGTGCTCGCTGGTATTCCTTATGCCGCCAAAGATAATTTTTGTACCGAGGGCTTTGCCACCACCGCCGGTTCCAAAATTTTGGAAAAATATTTGCCGCCCTTTGAATCTACTACCACCCAAAGATTAAAAGATGCCGGCGCGGTTCTCCTTGGTAAGACCAACTTGGATGAATTTGCCATGGGTGGTTCCACCGAAAACTCTGCTTTTTATCCCACCAAAAATCCTCGCGATGAAACGCGTGTCCCCGGCGGCTCTTCAGGCGGTTCCGCCGCGGCTGTCGCCAGTGGTGAAGTCATCTACGCCTTGGGCACGGACACTGGCGGCTCGGTTCGCCAACCCGCTTCTTTTTGCGGCGTAGTTGGTTTGAAACCCACTTATGGGCGCACCTCGCGTTATGGCGTGATGGCTATGGCTTCATCTTTAGACACCATTAGCCATCTGACCAAGACAGTGGCCGACTCCGCGCTAGTCCTCCAATCAATCGCCGGTCGCGATCCCCATGATTCGACTTCTTCCAATCTGGCCCTAGATAATTATTCCGAGGAAATAAAAAAACCGGTCAAGGGTCTGAAAATAGGTTTACCCCAAGAATATTTTACTGCTGAGGGTATTGATCCCCAAGTCAAAGAGGTTATTTTTTCTGCGCTCAAAAAAGTAGAAGAACTGACCGGTACTTCGGCTATTCCCATTAATCTTTCCGCGCCTGATTACGCCCTGGCTTGTTATTATCTGATTATGCCCTCGGAGGTTTCTTCCAATCTCGCCCGTTATGACGGCATCAAATATGGTCTCTCTGTTTCCGGTTCGGATTTATTTGATACCTATCAGAAGAGTCGTGGCCAAGGACTAGGCGCTGAAGTTAAAAGAAGGATTATCCTCGGCACTTATGCTTTGTCCCATGGTTATTATGATGCTTATTATCAAAAAGCCTGTGCCGTGCGTTCGTTGATCAAAAAAGATTTTGAAGGTGCTTTTAAAACCGTTGATTTGATTCTGTCTCCCGTGGCGTCGACTACTGCTTTCAAAATAGGGGAGAAGTCTGAGGATCCCCTACAGATGTATTTGGCCGACCTCTTTACCATCCCCATGAGCCTGGCTGGCGTGCCGGCTATTTCTGTTCCCTGTGGCGTTAGCGCTGGTTTGCCGGTTGGTCTGCAGATCATTGGCCAATGGTTTGATGAGAAAACCGTCTTACGACTGGCGCATCATTTTGAGCAAAGCAGAAAGTAAGCGAGTTAAATAAACCAAATATTAATACGAATTACGAATCAATACCAATATACAAATATACAAATAAAATACCATTGGTTATCGAATTATTCGTATATTGGTGAATATTTGTAATTTGTATTGATTAAAAAATTAAAAATTAAAAATTATTTTATGCAAGTCAAGGTCTACTCCACCCCGATTTGTCCTTATTGCCACATGCTCAAGGATTATCTCAAAGACAAAAATATCGCCTTTGAAGATATCAATGTCGCTGCCGATGCCGCCGCCGCCGATGAGATGGTCGAAAAAAGCGGCCAAATGGGCGTCCCCGTTACCCTTATCGCCACTGATTCAGGCGAGGAAAAAGTCATTGTTGGTTTTGACAAGGGTCAAATCAATCAAATCTTAGGAATTAACTAAAAAATTATGGACAACCCCATGCCCCTCTCTCGGCCAACTGCACCCAAAAAATTGGTCAGTCGCCAAACAGTCTTTATATTTTTGTTTGGCCTGGTTTTGGGCGTTGCGATTTTTTCCAGTTATCATTATTACTATCTGGCCAAAAATAATTTCACTGCTAAAAATATTAATGTTGCCGCCGATGGGCCAGCAACTTTTACTATTACCGACACGGACCACCTTTGGGGTGCCCAAAATGCCACTGTCACTCTAGTAGTTTTTAGTGATTTGTCCTGCCCTTATTGTCGGGAATATCACGCAGTTCTGGAGGAATTTATGAAAACCAGAGCTGATAAAGTGCGTCTTGTCTGGCGGCATCTGCCGTTGAGCCTCAATAATGTCGCTTCCATGTCTTCAGCCATTGCCGCAGAATGCGCCGGCGAGCAGGACAAATTTTTTAAATACCTTTCCGCACTTTATCCCCACCAGGATGAATATGGCTCTGATTTTTATCTTTCCACCGCCGCCAGTCTCGGCCTAGATAAGGACAGATTTTCCGCCTGCACGGAGAGTGGGCGCTTTGATGACAGGATTCAGGCCAATTATAGTGAAGCGATCTCTTTGAGTGTCGAAGGCGCGCCCGCCAGTTTTCTCAACGGTCGCTATCTGGCTGGCGCTCTGACTTTGAGCCAGCTTGAAGCTCTAGTTGACCCGCTCATTAAGTAATTTTCTCGACCTCCCCTCAGACGAGGGGAGCTCATAAGACACAGTGCGTCTTGTGAGCGGGAGGGGTGTTGATTTTGCTAAATATTTACCAGAACCACCCCCTCTTGCGAAGATTGTCTATCTTCGCAAGCCTCCTCAGCTGAGGAGGGGACAAACTCGCCTTTTTATTTTGTGCTCCACCCTTCTCCCATCTTAATTAACCTCGGCCCCGTCTCTCTTCACTGGTACGGCTTATTAATCTCACTTTCCATTATTCTTGGTTGTCTTTTGGGTAAAAAATTATTCCGTCGTTATCAACTGCCAGGCCAATTGTTTTTTGACCTGGTTTTTTACCTCGTTATTTTTGGTTTCCTTGGCGGCCGGCTGTGGCATGTTTTCTCCGAGCTGTCTTATTATGCTCAACGTCCTCTAGATATCTTGAAAATCTGGCAAGGCGGTCTGGCGATTCATGGTACCATCATTGCCGGTGTTGTTGTTTTATATTTTTATTACCGCCGCCATCGTCAGGCACCAAACAATGTTACTTGGCTGCTTTTACTCGATATTTTTTCTCCGCTCATCGCGCTTGGCCAAGCTATCGGCCGCTTCGGCAATTATTTCAATCAGGAGCTTTATGGCCGCCCGACTGATTTACCTTGGGGTCTTCCCATTGACCTAGCCCATCGTCTGCCCGGCTGGGAAAATTTTTCTCATTTCCATCCCATCTTTTTGTATGAAAGTTTGTGGTGCCTTTTTATTTTTATCATCTCAATGAATTTTCATCGCCTACGGCTAAAAGAATCAGAATCAAAGCAGGGGACTGTTCCATTGCTTCATTGCTCCATTGTTAAAAACCCAGGTACCATATTTTTTCTCTATCTCATTCTCTATTCACTGGGTCGTTTTCTGATTGGCTTTCTCCGTATCGATCCCCAAGCTAGTTGGTTATCCCTGCGTCTAGACCAGTGGGTGAGTGTCTTATTTATATTTGTTGGTATTATTTATCTAGTTTGCGGTTTCTATTATCGGCAGAAACAAACCAGTGGGCAAATTGCCAAGCCCCATATTTAAATATTTTTTTCTTCCCGAAAATGCTATAATAACTCCATAATTCATTATTCATAATTCATAATTCACCCTCTATGAAAAACCCTCTTTGCCCCACCTTAAAAACAGAGATTCTCCCCATCCTTTTTGTAATTGTTTCCATAGTTTTGAGTTTTTATTTCTACGCCCATTTTCCCGCGCGCGTCGCCACCCACTGGAATATCCAGGGCCAAGTTGATGGCTGGTCTAGTCGCGGTTTTGCCGCCTTCTTTTTTCCTCTTCTGAATCTGGCCATCTATCTTTTAATGCTTTATATCCCTTATCTGGATCCCAAGAAATCCAATTACGAAAAATTTCATACGGCCTATCATGCAGTCAAAGCTGTCCTGGTTATTTTCCTGACCCTTATTTATTTTGTTGTTAGCCTCAATGCGCTTGGTTATGCCGTACCTGTTAATCTGGTTGTACCCCTCGGTATCGGGATTTTATTTATTATCATTGGTTATTATCTGGACCGCGTCAAGCAAAATTGGTTTATGGGCATCCGCACGCCTTGGGCCATGAGCTCCGAAACTGTCTGGCAGAAAACTCACCACTTTGGCAGCCGGATTTTTATGTTGAGTGGTTTTCTTCTTATGATCGCCAGTTTTCTAAGCCAATGGTTTTGGGCTTTTCTGTTGATTATCTTTCTTTTGGTCCTGTCCACTTTTTTGTATTCTTATCTTGTTTACCGACAGGAACATAGGAATTGATTTCTAAAAAAACAAAAGCAGGCCATCAGTCTGGCCTGTTTTTTAGTAAAGCGGAGATAGGGGCTCACTTCGTAGGATTTTTTAAATATTTCTTAATTTTTCAATTTCTTAGCTTCTTAAATTTTCTCTTCACTCTCCCTTTGACGTTTTTCTCTTTCTTTGTTATATTTAAAACAGTAATCTGCCCCTGAAAACAGGGGATAATTTAACCAAAATTCAAAACATTTTTGTTTGAATTTTGAATTTTGTCCGCCAGCTGGCGGATTTTGAAAGGGGGTGTTTTTATGGCCGTGGAAGTGAAAAGAAAACAGAATGAATCGGTAGAAGGACTGCTTCGCCGTTTTTCCCAGCGTGTTTTACAAAGCCGGGTTGTTTTTCGTGCCAAAGCTGGCCGCTATCGGACCAAACCAAAAACCAAACGGCAGATAAAAGAATCAGCTTTGCGCCGCAAGTATCTGCGCGAGAAAAGAAATTATTTGCAAAAAATTGGTCAACTACCGGAAGAGAATCAGGGCAGCGGTTTTGGCAATCGCCCTTTCGTCAAAAAATAAATTCTTCATAATTTATTATTATGAGTCTTTTGACTACGATTGACGCCGACCTCAAATCAGCCATGCTCGCTCACCAGCAGGAGCTGGTTGATTTGTTGCGCCTTTTGAAAGCCGCGCTCAAAAATGAAATGATTAGTCTGCTCAAACAAGATTTGACTGATGAAGAGGTATTGAAAGTGCTCCGGCGCGAAGCCAAAAAGCGTGAAGACTCTATTGCCATTTTTACCACTGGCAATCGTTCTGATTTGGCCCAAAAAGAACAAAAGGAATTAATCCTCATCCAAAAATATCTGCCCGCCGCCCTTGATGAGGAGTCTGTCAGAAAAATTATCACTGTGGTCATCGCCGAGATGGGCTCTTCGCCCAGCCAGTTTGGTTTGGTCATGAAAGCGGTCATGGCCAAGACTGGTGGCGCCGCTGATGGCGCTCTGGTCAGCCGCCTTGTCAAGGAAATGTTAAAATAATTTATATTATTATTAACCCTTCCCCTATGCTCAAAAAATCACCCCAATATTATTTTCTTTCAATCGCAGCTCTTCTGTTGCTGGTTTCTTGCACATTGATTACATCTGTTTTTGCCGCCAATAGCCTCACCACACGTCTCAAAGGCAGATTATTGCTCCAAGTTGAAGATCGCGGCCGTATCTGGTATGTGGACCCGGTTGGTTTGCAAAAACATGAGATCACTTTTGCCAATGCTTTGGATTTATTCCAAAATCTGTCTCTGGGTATTACCAACAGTGATTTGAATCATATTCCCATCAATCCCGAATCTGTTTCTGATCAGCTAGACACTGATCATGATGGTTATACCGACAAAACCGAGGTCAAAAACGGTTATCATCCAGAAATCGCCTCCAATCCGGCCAATCGCGGTAATGACAAAGTCCTCCCTTATCCGGCTCTTATGAACCGTCTCAAAGGCAGACTATTGCTGCAAGTCGAAGATCGTGGCCGTATCTGGTATGTGGATATGGATGGCACCAGATGGGAGGTCACCTGGGGTAATCTCATGAATTTATTTAGAAAACTGGCCCTAGGCATCTCCAACAAAGACCTAGCCGAAGTAGGCGCGAGCGCTACTAATGATTGTGGTTCTGATAATGAGTTTGTTTCCCAGGAATTAGGTATTTCTTTTTGCTATCCTGATAAATATGGGGCTCACGACGTTGCTGTCAAACAAAAAGACCAGAAGGTTTATGTTTATTGGACGAATGAATCTTTTGAGCAGGGCCAGTCAGTTGAGGTTTTTGAAAAAAATGAAACAGATACCCTGAAGATGGCAATTGAGAAACAATTTCAGCTTAATAATTATCAAGATTGTTCCGTTGACGAGAGTACTTTGAAACACAACACTGATGGCAGTATGACTGTTGGTGCTCTAAATTTTCCGTGGGATTGGGAAAGCAACGGCCCTCCGGGCAACAATGATCAGTGTCCAATCGGCTATGGCAAAACCAACGGCATCAGATATTTTTATACCACAGCCAATACTGACAAGTTTCTCTTTTTTGATATTGGCCAATATGGTATCAATTTATCAGACGGAAGGTTTTGGCAAGACACTATTAAATTTATTGACCCCACCGCCGGCTGGCTGACGTATAGTAACTCTACTATGGGATTTTCAATTCAATATCCCAGTGAATGGAAAAATGTAATCAAATTTTCAACTATTGGCGAAGAACAAGTTTACTTTAAATTACCGACTTATAGAAATCCTGATAATAAAGAACTTGGCGTGATGGACAGCGAAGCCCTTTGTATTGGTCGCATGTCAATAGGCGACTGGGTGACAGAATATGATAAATTTATAAATCATGAAAGACCGACTCTCGGCACGGAATTAGTTAGAGATAGTGAATATGTTTTTTACACCTGTCCTCAATATGAAGCTTTTCAATTTACCGTTTCTCCCAATCCTTACAATGTAGACTTGATCTCAACCTTCAAATTATTAGATCCAGACGCCTGTATGACCGTTGGCGAAACATGCAGTTTTCGCAGTCAGGGATTCGGTGGCGGTGATAATTGCTGCGTGAGATTGAAGTGCGACGGCAGCGGTCCAGATGGTACGACCGGCAAATGTGTTACTGATAATAATTAAAACAGGTTTTAATTAATTCCCATTATTCCCCCATGCTCAAAAAATCACCCAAATATTATTTTCTTTTGGCCACGGTTTTAATCGTGCTCGTCTTGGGCACCGTGGCTTTTTTGTTGCCGCATAGCGTCTTGGCTGATGATCTTTATGGCGTCAATTATGGTGCCGCAGCTGGCCTGGCGTCGGAAGACCTGCGCATCACTGTGGTCAAAGTCATCCGTGCTATTCTGGGCGCGCTTGGCGTGATTGCCCTCGTTCTTATTATCTATGCTGGATTCATCTGGATGACCTCTGGCGGCAGCTCGGAAAAAATTGCTCGGGCCAAAAAAATTATGATCAATGCTGTTATCGGTCTTCTGATCATTATGATGGCCTTTGCTATTGTCCAGTATATTTTTAAGGTCTTAGGTGGCGCTGATGGCTCTGGCGGTCCGGGCTCTGGCGGTTATTGCGTTACCGGCACCTGCTCTGGTTGCTTGCGCTGCGTTGACGGACAAAATTATCAATGCCAGGAATCTTGTGGCAGCACTTGTGTTTGTGGCGGCGGTCCGGGCGGCGGCACCACCCTTTTTAGCATTAACGAGGTTCAAACCTCTCATGGTGCGCCTTTAAATAATAATTTGTCTGCGCAGAAGAGCAATGTCTATTGGTGTAGCAAAATTCAAACTGTTTTCAATCATGACATTGATTCAGCCACGGTCAGCAGCGCCTCTTCGAATCCAGTTTCCCTTTCCGATCCCTTGCGTATTGCCACACTGGCCACGCCCGAAACTGTCGCCGGCGGCACTTGGGATGTTTATGGTAATAGCTTGGTTTTTACGCCGCTCGATAATGCTTTTCAATTGAGAAACACACTCCATACCTCCCACCTCCCAACTAGTCTGAGAGATTCAGCTAATCGCGGTCTTTCTTCTTGCGCCCTGAGCGCTGACTGTAATAGTTCGCCACCGCCAGACTTTACCTGGAATTTTTATGTCGGCTCCGAAGGTGATACCGTCCGGCCCAATATTACCAGTACTAGCCCCAAGAGCGATATTCCCTATGATAAAAATGTTTCTCGCGATCCCATAATCAGTATCAATTTCTCTGAAAATATTGATGCTTCCACTTTGTTTATTGCCAATTCCAATACACCCAGCTCAGCCCACTTCACGCTAGAAGAAATAGACGCCGGTGGCAATGTTGTCGCCACCGTAAACAACAACCTTCTCTCCGGCCAGATCGACGGTCAGAGTTTTGTGATCCACCTCATTTCTCCCAATCTCTTAAATCCTTTTACTTCTTACCGGATTACAGTTAGAGACATCGCTGATCTCTGTGGCAACACTATGGAGCCAAACCCGGTCCAATGGGAATTCACCACCAACGACCGCGTGCCCGGCATAGAAGGTAATTATCCCGCTAACAATTCTAATAATAACTGTCCGGACATTCATCCGGCTATCAATTTTAATACCTCGATGTATGAGCAGACGGTTGAATTTACTATGACCAGTAGCAGCGGCTACCAGGCCAATTTTCGGCTCTCCCCCCATCAGACTTCAGTCACCAACAGTCGCGGTGTTTTCCACGTGGTCGATGCCGGTGATCCGACTTCTCCAGGTTATAATTTTAATGATCACTTCCGTGCTTATGAGTTTACTCCTGCCGCTGATTTGGCGGTAAATACCAGCTATCACGTCAGCGTTGTCACTGATAAAATTCTTGACGCTGATCGCAATGTCTTGACCAAAGCCTGGGATTTTTCTGTTACCGATCTCCAGAATTGCGTCTGTTCACCATATCTTTCTAGTCTGAGTAAAGAGAGTGGGCCAGTCGGAGAGTGTTTGACTCTTTATGGTCAGTGCTTTCAGGGCACCAACAGTAACGCCTCTATCAGCGCTATTAATTTTGGTTCACATTCCGCTTTTATTCCCTCTACCTATGGACAAGATTATGTTGCCACGACTGTCCCCACCGGCCTTAATTCTGGTGATCGCGTCGATGTTACTGTTAGTATTGGCTACACTAATACCACTGGCAGTGTACCGGCCAGCAACGCCAGGAGTTTCCTAGTGACCGCTGGTCAGGCCAATGGTCCTTGCCTTTGGTCTATCAATCCGAGTAGCGGCAATCGTGGTTCCAGTGTTGAGTTTTCCGGTATTCGTTTTGGTAGTTTTGGTACTGTCCATGAGGCTCATTTTACTCCGAGCGCCAGCGCTGTTTTTAATGTTTCCGCGGCCAGCAACTGGACCGACACATCAGTCTCTGGCATTGTCGTGCCTGCCACTGCTACTGATGGTGATGCTTATTTATTGACCGACGGGGGAGCCAGCAATAGTCTGCCTTTCAATGTCAATTTCTGCGGCGACGGCGGCTTGGATTCTGGTGAAGACTGTGATGGTAATAATATTAATGGTAAAACCTGTGTTGATTTTGGTTTTGCCGGTGGCAGTCTCAGCTGTGACAACACTTGTCATTTTAATAAAAGTGCCTGCTCTAATGCGCCCACTGTCTTTGATAATGGTACCTGCCGCTTGGTTTGCCAGGGTGGTGACCACCCAGGCGCGTCCTGTTCTTCTCATACTGATTGTTCTGGTACTGATCCGACTGCCGATGGCACGTGTATTGTTGCCGCCAATGGTCTGCCTAGCCCTAATCCACGCCCCGGTGTTACCAATGTCTGCCTCAATGCCGCAATTAGTGCTGAATTCACTGTAGATATTCAGGCTTCCAGTCTCACTTCTTCTAATATTTATTTGCAAAGATGTACCAATATTAATTGTACCGATGACGCCTCTGACCCGGCCAATATTATTCCAGGTGTGGAAAGCAGCCACATTCGAGCCAGTCTTTTTGTTTCTGGCACGCGTAGCTTTCTTTTGACTCCAACCCAAAATCTCGAACCCAATACCACCTATCAAGTTACCTTGAGCAAAAACATTACCGGCGCCAATGGTCAAACAATGCTTGCTGATTATCTCTGGCACTTTACCACCAAAAGTTCTAATGCCCTTTGTCCGCTTGATGGCGTTCGCGTTAACCCAAATGATCTAACTGTCGGTAGTAATGTTGCCACCCCCTATACTGCCGAGGCCCTGGCTCCTCTGGCTTCGACGAATTGCTCCCTTATTAATGGTAGCGGCTATATTTGGAGTTGGCAGCTGATTGATAATAATAATCCGACCATTGGCGTGAGTCTGACTGGTGGCGGTCAGAACGTTACCGTGACCGCTGGCCATGTGCCTGGCTCTGTTAGGGTAGAGGCTTCTGCCGAAGGCAAGACCGGCTCTGGTAATTTGCACGTGATGATTGATGGTTGTGAGTTTGATCCGACTATTTGTGCCACCAATTGTCCGGGTAGTGTCTGTGATGTGGCTACCAAGCGTTGCACGCCCGTGATTAATTCCATTAGCCCATCCTCTGGCCCCAAAGGGCGCTGGGTGACTCTTAACGGCTGTTATTTCAAAGATCAGCCGGGCAAGGTTGAATTCGGTTCTGGCGTGGTAGTTAATTACCCCTGTGGCGGCAAATGGACTGATAAGGAGATAGTGGCGGAAATTCCTGATTCTGCTTATAGTATTCCTTCTTCCTTACCAGTTTTCATTACTGATAAATACAATTTGAGAAATAACAGTCCGCAGTTTTTCTCCCTTATCAGTTCGTGCCTCAATGGTGTCGCCGTGCCGTCTAGTGGTTTACCCGGCCTGTGTTCCCTTGACCCGCCAGAAGGCCGCTGGGGTGACACCGTTGGTTATAGTGGAGAAAACTTCACTACTACCCGCGGCTTGGTAAATTTTACCGGTAGTTCTGGTAATCTTAATGGTGTTATCAGCGATTGGAACGATACTTCTGTTGCTGCTCGGGTTCCCAATAATACTGTTACTGGCCTGTCCACCGTTTCTGTTGATGGTTGCCCGAGCAATGGCCTGACCTTCGCGGTTGAATCTGGCAATAGCGGATCACCTTGTGATAGTCAAACCAATACCCCCACTTGTGAGCCCGACACCTCTATCTGTTGGACTGGTCTTGTTTGTGATCCCAACACCTGTCTTTGTACTGCTCCACCTCGGGTTAATGTTATTGCCGGCTCTGTTTCCCCAGCTGCCGGTTCCAGTTCTTGCCGCAATGCCGTTATCCGCGCCACCTTTGACCAACTGATGGATCATGGCACTCTCAATTCTAATAATATTAAAGTTTGGTCCGAATCAGTGTCTTCTTGCCCCAACCCGATTAGAGTCAGCCAAAATAATCAAAATTTCTTGGCTCGCCTCTGGGCCAAAATAAAAAATATTTTTTATCCCTCTCAGGCCGAAGCCGCCAATGGTGATGGTTGTCCTATCCAGGGTGCGATTTCTGTTTATGATGTTGGCTCCGGCGCTGAGGGTTGTACTACTGCCAATGGCTGCACTGTCATTACCTTTTCTCCCCGTTCACTTATGGATGGCGGTAGCGATTACGCTGTCACTATCAAGGGTGGTACTGACGGTGTCAGGAGTGCTTTGGGCGGTGAACTAAACACCAATGCCACGCCCAACAACAGTCTCGGCCCGGTTTATCAGTGGAAGTTTAGCGCCAGTAACGAAATCTGCCAGATTCACCACGTTGATGTTGATATTACCTATCGCTCTGGTAATCATGATGCCACAAGAGCCAAGGCCAACAATGACTATTTTGTTTGTGCCGGCCGCAACAATTGTCCCGACGACATCGATTCTGGATCTGACGGCAACCAACATAGATATTTGGCTACTGCCAAATCACGCGATGGTCAGGAAGTTCAGGCTATTTATGCTTGGAGCGAAAATGACCCTGATGATCTAGTGGCTATTACCAACCCGGCTATTAACAGCACCTATCTCACCCCAGCCAAAAAAAATGGTCAATCAACAGTCAGTGTCACTGCTTCTGATTTTGATATTCATGATGAAATTCACTATGGCACCTCCACGGCCTCCGTTGCTATTACCAATTTTATCTGTGACAACCCTTGGCCGGAGTTTAGCGCTGGTTTCCCTTTCACTGATTCTGGTTCCAATTGTCGCTCTGGTAGTTGTCTTGATATGACTTTCTCCACTTATTATTGCCGCGATGCCGGTCAGACCAAAAATTTCTGCCCGGGCGGCATCAATGCCGGTAAGAGTTGCACGGTTAATTCTGATTGTCCCGATAGTCACTGCGCTGAACCGACTGAGGATGACTTGCCTGCGTTGAGTTATGAGATCAATGGTCAAGGCCGGGGTTATTGTATTGGTGGCCGAAATGATGGTGATATTTGTGCTGCCAGCGGTGATTGCGGAGAGAATAGTTATTGCTATCATACCCTCAAAGATTATCTGTTTGTGATATCAGGCGCTGACAAGAAAAAATGCATCGCCAGCAACGCTAACTGTAATTCTGATGCTGACTGCACTGCGGTTGCTGACAAATGTGTTGCCAACACCGACTCTCTTGGTATACGTATTTATGACAATGGTGAACACCTTTCTCCTGTCGCCTGGGCCAACAAATATGAAAAGAATCCCATCGGTGGTTCAGCTGGTACTGTCGATGGCTTTGAGTCGATGACCGCCGGTCGGACCACCTATGTCAATATGGCGGTTGATAACAATCCGAGTGGTGGTCACAACATCTTTACTAATATGTTTTTGTTTTCCCATACTGACAACCCCAAATCAGCCACCACTATGATCTATGATCAGCTCTTGAAAAATTTGATTTTTAATACCAATGGTATTTATGATAATAAAGTCTGCTTAAATGGTGTTCAGTCCACCATGGCCTATTGCACCGAAGATAGCGATTGTCAGGCAGGGGAGACTTGTGACGCCGATAAAAGCAAATTAGCCCGTGACACAATCCGTATGGGTCATCTCAATCAAATGGTTTATTTTCTGGAAAAATATCGCGGGACTTGCAGTCTGCACAGCAATCTGCCCTGCCACGCTGATCCTGACTGCCCTGATTCCTCCGCCGCCACCAACCCGGAAAAATGTAACATCGCCCATGCCACTTACCCGACCTTGACTTCTGGCACGTATCTGAATGGGCAGAGTGTTTCTGTTTGGGATTCCTGGCAGCAGACTTTTGCTCAGGTTTTGGGTAATAGTCCGCTTCGTGACCCGCTCAATACCCCGGCCAATTGTCCAGAAGCGTATAATGATGAATGCTGGAATCAGGACACCAAAGATTTTCAGTGCAATCCCGGCTCTCATATGTATCACTATCAAGTTATTTCTAATGGCAACTCTTACCGCTTATTCACCAATATGGAATACAGCACCAGCGGTTGGAATCCTGGTGATGGCCGTTTCAGCGCGGCTAGCGGCAGTCCTTGCGCCCCGGGTGCTTATAACTTGATGTTTACCAGATGATTAATTTAAACTTATTTTATGTTTGAAGATCAGTCGGGTGCCTCTAATCAACCACCCAAGACTTTTGCTCCCTCCGGTAATAATTTGTCCACTGCCAAAACTCCGCCAGCAGCACCTGCCATCCAGCCCAGTTCCGCTGAGCCGGAAGATATTTTTAAAAATGTTGACCCCGCGCCGCCGCCATCAATACCGCCCGCCAGCCCGATTACTTTTATGCCTCCTGAACCAACCGTTCCAAGTGAACCAGTAATCAAAAGCGCACCTTCGATTTTTTCTTCTGCCGTTACTCCCAAACCGGTGTCCGCAGCAGTACCCAATATCACCGAGTTGGCCAACCCCAAAACCCTAGATACCAAGAGCATTATTTTATTAATTCTAATCGCGGTTATAATTATTGGTACGGTCGCTGCCGCCATTTGGTGGTTTGTTGGCCATCGGCAAAACAAAAATGACGCCAACAATTCTCCGGCTGTCAACCTTTTTAATGAAATAAATAATCGCAACGAACCAGTCAATAATAATACTAATGTTAATGCCAACACCAATACCAACATTGATCAAAACAACCTGCCAAATAGTCAAAATACTACCACCTCCACCAATCTGCCAGCGACTAATCCTGATACCGACGGTGATGGTTTGACTAATGAGGAAGAAGCCTCTCTCGGCACTAGCCCCGATAGCCCTGACACCGATGATGATGGTCTTTTTGATCGGGAAGAATTCAAGATTTATAAGACTGATCCGCTCAAAAGTGATACCGACGGTGACGGCTTGACTGATGGTGAAGAAGTCAAGGACAAGAAAGACCCGCTCAAAGCGGATGTCGTCGTTACTGATGATTTTTATCAAAACAGTAATCACAAATTTTCTTTTACTCTTCTACCAGGCATGGTCAAAGGCGAAGAGTCTGACAATTTAGTGATTTTTAATGATGATGTGAATCAGATAAAATTTTATATTTATCTCAATTCCCGAGAGCCGGCTGAATTGCCAGCGCCTGATGTGCGCTATCTGGTTTCTGCTGGTTCCAATAGTTTTCTTTTTATTAGAAACCAGGAAAGATTGCCAGACCAGACCCCTTACTCCACCGATTTACAGACAGCGAGTTATGAATCTGCCAACGGCAAGATTTACCTCTTGCGCTATGCCGCCACCAAAAGAGCCGATAATCATCAAGCTAATTTTGAAACCCTGATTCGCTCCTTCCAGCTATTGCCATAAATTAAATAATAATTGATTTTAAAAACATGCCAGTTTTACCATCCTCAACTGAAAAGTTCAAAGCCGCCCCCCGCCCTCCGCGCGAATTTGATGTTCGTACTATACCAGCCAAATTTTTAACTATGCGGCCGTCAGCTGCTCAGGGCAGTTATTCCTCAGGGCTCAAGAAAAATATTTTTATCGGCTTGATCTTGGTTGTTGTCATTGGCGGAGCCATGGCTCTGGCTGCTTGGCTTTTCCTCAAAAGTGTCAAGAAAGAAAATCCGCCTGTTGTTAACGCTCCGCTCGTTAATACCCAACCAGCCACCCTAGATCAACAACCAATCGCCGTCGCCCCAACAACCACAGAAATGAGCTTGGATTATTTACTTGATACCAGTCGCTGGCAACTTTATACTGATTCGGTTTATCAATACGCCCTCAAATATCCGGCTGAATGGACGGTTAAACCTGCTTCCTTACCCTCTATTGCCTATGTCCTTTCCTCCCTTGCCATTCAAGACCAAAATGGTTTGAGTGATATTACCATCAGTATCTTTGACAACTCTAATAATCTGACGTTGTCTGATTGGCTGGACCAGGAGTATAACCTTGAAGCCATTGATTGCGAAAACTACAAGCTAGATAATCAAGATGCTTGTCGTTATAACGAGGTCACTGGCCAATCTTTTGTTGTTTATGCTCTTTATAACAAAAATTTTTATGTCCTCACCTTTCTTCTTTCGGACAAAACAGTTGTCAACCAGGTTTACACGCAGATTTTGAATAATTGGCATTTTCCGCCTCCCTTACCAGCAGACGAGGAAGAGGAAACTGGGCTTGACACTAGCCCAGCCATCGACAGTGACGCTGATGGCCTGACTGATAGTGAAGAGATTATTTACCGCACCAACAAGAATAATGCCGACACTGACAATGACGGCTATCAAGACGGACTAGAGGTCGCCAATTTATATAATCCGATTATTGCCGGCAGCGCCAAGCTTCTTGATTCTGACCTAGTCAAGACCCACGTGGATGAAAATTATCATTATAATTTACTCTACCCCTCTGGCTGGAGAATTAGAGAAACCTCAAATTATATTATCTTTCAGGACGTTACTGGTGAAGAATTTATTCAGGTTATAATTGAAGATAATTCTAGCAACTACAAAGACGTAAAAGAGTGGTATCAAAAATATTTAAAACAAGATCCGGCTCTCTTGACCGATCTGATTATCAACGGTGACACCCCTGCCATAATGACTGAAGACAAGATGAAAATATATTTCTTTTTCGGTGGTAATGTTTATGGCTTGATCTATAATCCGAATACGCGCCAATATGGCAATTTCTTTACCACCTTCAATATGGTTGTCAAGAGTTTTCATCTGATGTCCGCCAATTAATTTTCTTTATGTTTTCTTTGGCCATTAATAACCAATCTTCCACCAGCTTGCCGGGTACCCAAATATTATCTCTCTGTCGCTTTGTTCTTTCTTCTCTGAAAATAAAAAATGCCGAACTTTCTTTGGCCTTTGTTTCTCTGCCGGTTATGCGTCGCCTCAATTTGTCTTACCGCGGCCAGAATAGAGCCACTGATGTTTTGAGTTTTATCTTTGACGGCTCCAAGAAAAATTTATCAGGAGAGATTATTATTTGTCTGCCCGTGGCCAAAAGCCAAGCGCGCCATTTTAATCATCCATTATATCGGGAAATTTTTCGTTTATTGGTTCATGGCCTGGTCCACCTTGCCGGCTATGATCATGTGAAAGCGAAAGATGCCGTAGTCATGGAGAACCTTGAAAACAGATTGCTTCAGTTATATATTCTATCAGCGCGTAAGAACAAATAAGGTTTTTTATTATCATAAGACTGGCAATATTAATCGTTTCGATTTTAGAATTATTTTGCAGAGACCCCTTCGGGGGGAGGTAAATAAATTTTATTTATTATGTTTAGCCTTCGTAATTTTTTTCGCAGTTTACGTTATGCTCTGGCCGGTCTCCGCTTTGTCTGGCGAGAAAATAATTTTAAGATTCAAATCATTATTGGCTTGCTGGTGATTATTTTAATGTTCGTTTATCATCTGAGTCGTCTGGAAAAAGTAGCCCTTTTGATCACTATTGTTGCCGTCCTGGTCTTGGAATCACTGAATACAATTTTTGAACACTTATCTGATATCCTCAAGCCGCGTCTTCATGATTATGTTAAGATTATAAAAGATATTATGGCCGCCACTGTCTTGATTACCTCGCTCGGTGCTGTGGTTATTGGTCTAATTATCTTCTGGCCCTATGTTTTTTCTCGATAAAATATGTTTATTTTGGCTGTATAATAAAATTGAACAGCCAGTGGATAAGTGAATATTTGTCTTATTCATCGTTTTATTTTATAATAAAGGTAATTAAATTATTTACTCCTTATTTTTTCTATCACCATAATTTAAACTTATGAAAGAGAGATTCATTACCGGCCTAGACATTGGGACTTCTTATATCCGCGTAGTCACCGGCCAATTCAATCCCCAAGATGATAATTTTTATGTTATCGGTTGTGGCGAAGCGCCCTCTAGCGGTATTAGCAAGGGCGTGATTGTTAGTATCGAAGACGCTGTCTCAGCCATTACCAGTTGTCTCGAACAATCAGAGCGCATGATCGGTTCGCCGATCGAACGTGTCTTTGTTGGCATCTCTGGCGCGCAAATTATTACTCAGGAATCCAAAGGTGTTGTCACTGTGTCACGGGCCAACGGTGAGATTCGTGAAGATGACGTGGACCGTGCTCTTCAGGCCGCCCAAGCCGTGGCCACTCCGCCTAATTATGAGATCCTTCATGTCATCCCCAAAAGTTTTACGATTGACAATCAAACCGGCATCAAAGATCCGCTCGGCATGACCGGTATTCGCCTGGAGGTTTCCACGCAGATTATCCTAGGCCTTTCCTCTCAGATAAAAAATTTGACCAAGGCCGTTTATCGAACTGGCGTAGAAATTGATGATCTTGTCCTCTCGATTTTGGCCAACGCTGAGAGCGTTTTGACTAAGCGTCAGAAAGAATTGGGCGTCGCTCTGATTAATATTGGTGAAGCTTCGACTTCGGTTGCTGTTTTTGAAGAAGGTGACCTCCTTAATACCTTTGTTATTCCGCTTGGCTCCAACCATCTGACTGCTGACATAGCCATTGGTCTGCGCACTTCGCTCGATGTTGCCGAGAGTATCAAACTTGAATATGGCCAGGCGGTTTCCGATGTCGTCAACAAAAAAGATGAAATAAATCTAGGTGACTTTTCCGATAGTGAAAACGAAAGCGTTTCTCTCAAATATGTTTCCGAGATCATTGAAGCCCGTGTCGAGGAAATCTTTGACATGGTAGATAAAGAATTAATCAAACTTGATCGCTCTGGTCTTTTGCCGGCCGGCGTTGTTTTGACCGGTGGCGGCGCTCAGTTGCCAGGCATTATCGAGGTGGCCAAAAAAAGATTCCGTCTTCCTGCTTCTCTTGGTTTGCCTCTCAATATCAATACGGCCATTGATAAAATTAATAATTTGTCCTTCACTGCCGCTATCGGTCTGGCCTACTGGGGCGCTTCTACTGTCAGTCATACCCCAGCCAAAATATTCGCTCTGCCTTCCATCAAATCGCTCTCGGAATTGATCTCTAAAATCCAGAAATGGCTCAAAAATTTGATTCGTTTTTAACCCTTGACTATTTCCTTTTAACCTATAATATAAACCATATCATTTAATTAATTACGGTTATGGCCCACAATAAACCAATTAAAACAAAGAAAAAAACCATCGAGGTTAAACCGGAAGTGGAAACCTTTGCCAAGATCAAAGTCGTTGGCGTTGGCGGCGGTGGCAACTCAGCCGTGAACCGTATGGTTGTAAATAATATCAATGGCGTAGAATTTATTGCTGTTAACACCGATGCCCAGGCCCTGCATCAGAACCTAGCCAAATATAAATTGCATATCGGTCGCACCGTCACTCGCGGTCTCGGTGCTGGCATGAATCCCGAGCTCGGTATGAAATCGGCCGAAGAATCTTCTAGCGAAGTCCGTGAGGTACTCAAAGGGGCCGATATGATTTTTATTACCTGCGGGCTCGGTGGTGGCACTGGCACTGGTGCCGCGCCAGTCATTGCTGAGATCGCCCGTGACCTGGGCGCCTTGACAGTGGCTGTTGTTACTCGTCCCTTCTCCTTTGAAGGCGCTCAACGCCGCACTATCGCTGACAAAGGTCTGGAAGAATTGTCTGCCAAAGTCGACACCATCATCAGTATTCCCAATGATCGCATTCTCCAAATTATCGACAAAAAAACTTCTCTTCTCGATGCTTTCGCCGTTGTTGATGATATTTTAAAGCAGGGCGTCAAAGGCATTTCTGAGTTAATTACCAAGCCCGGTCTGATCAACGTTGATTTTGCCGACGTTAAAGCGATCATGAAAGAATCTGGCTCCGCCCTCATGGGTATTGGTTCCGGCACTGGCGAGAACCGGGCTGTTGATGCGGCCAAAGCCGCTATTGATTCACCGCTTTTGGAATTATCCATTGAAGGCGCCAAGGGCGTGCTCTTCACTATTACCGGCCCGAGCGATTTGACTATGAACGAGGTCAACGAAGCCGCTCGTCTGATCACTGCCTCGGTTGACTCAGGCGCCAAAATAATTTTTGGGACCACTATTGATAATGACTTAAAGGGCGAGGTTTCTATCACCGTGATCGCTACTGGTTTTGGTGATGAATCAGCCAAGCGTGATTCCAAATTTTCCGGTCCAGCCACCTTTATTAATCCCATCCAGACATCCAGCACTTTCATCCCCAAAGTCAGCAAAGACCTACCCGCGTCAGGTAAAAGTTCCTCTGATTCCGCCGACAGCGCTCATGACCGGCCAGCCAAGTCATCGGCCAAAGATTTTTTTAGCGAAGACGCGGAAGAATTTGAAATCCCCACCTTTATCAGAAGAAAGATGAAATAATAGTTTTTGTCTAATTATCAGCCACCCGATTTTTTTGGGTGGTTTTTGTTTAGGCTCTAGACTAGCAAGCCCACTAGTTAATAATAAAATTTTAAGATGTTCCACAGCTCTTTTTCCAGCTTATCAGATTTCTTGCCATAGCGCCATTCAGATTCTTTCAGGTGTAGGTCAAAGTTCTTT
>JAAZMX010000064.1 GCA_012798565.1 Candidatus Kuenenbacteria bacterium | reverse complement strand
TAAGAGCCGGGCTCATCGTCAAACCGAATTAATTAGATTTGTTAACTGGTATAATACTGTGAAACCCCACCGAGGAATTAACAACCAGACCCCCTTAGAACGACTGACTGAGTATTTTTATCCAACTGAATTGTAAACAACGCTTTACTTACTTACATCTAATGTTTAAAAATTTGGATTTAGACCTTATTTAAAAATTAAAAATTGGAAATTAAAAATTTTTAGGCCCCCATAGTTTAATGGATAAAACGTGAGCTTCCGGAGCTTATGATGTAGGTTCGATTCCTACTGGGGGTAAATGAGTTAATAAATTTAATTTTATGATAGAAAACAATATTCGACAAAGAACAGAAACCAAACGCTTCAATCCTGAAATAAAAATAAATATGATTTTATCAAAACTTGGGAAGATCGGCGGTGAAAGACAGTTCTCTGAAAAAAATTCTTTAGATTGGACAAAACTCAATAGAGATGTAGAGTTTTTTATAAAAGATACAATCAGATTTGGTGAAAACCCCAAAGAAATAATTGATATATTTTGGGATAAATTCAGAAACAAAGCTTCTCACTCTAAAATTTTTAATAGCAACGACGAATTTGAAAATTATAAAGTTGGTATTCTTGCGGAAGTTGCGATTGAAAAATCACTAAGTTTGATAAGCATAGACGCTTCATACGCCAGTCCGGAAAGGGATGTTGAGGATGGTTGCGACGTGCTTATAAACCCTGGTAATAAAAATGAAATTTGTTGTCAAATTAAAACTACTCGTGATACAAACAGAAACAGAAAGTCGGATGTAAGATTTGATTTATCTGATAGCGGGACAAGAGCTATGTTGGAAATGAATTATCAAGACGGAATTGATATTTTTTATGATTCGTCTACGGGCGAACCGACTGAAATACTAAAAGACTTATTATCAAAAGAATTAAGGAATAGCAATCTGCTCAATTAATTGTATTTTACCCAAAAAAGACGAGCCTCGTGCTCGTCTTTTTTTTATTCAACAATTCCTTATTCTTAAATCATTATTCCTAAATCTTAAATCACGAGTTTTACCTTCATCTCGTCCACTTCTAAATCAAACTCAGCCAACTCTTCCACGCTCTCAATTTCTGTCCGACACAAATAGTCAATCAATTCTTTCTGCTCCGCCACCAACTCTCCGCCACCAGCTATTTGCACTTTCAAAATATCTTTTGACTCAACGTTTCCCCCTGGTCCGCCTTGGGCGGATTTGCGCCAAGAGCGAATCGCGGAGATCAAATCTTGAAGAGCTTTAAAATCTTGTTCGGTTTGGGCGTTGATTTTTTCCTCATCAATTTCGGGCCATTTTTTAATCATCAACATTTTATCCGCTTCAAAAGATTGGAAAATTGTTTCCGTGATAAATGGCATAAACGGATGCAGGAGTTTTAGTGTTTCCAGATAAACCGTGGTCAGAAGTTGGTAGGTATTTCCGTCACCCTGTTTTTTGGCAATTTCCACATACCAATCCGCCAATTCATGCCAGGCAAATTCATACAATTTTTCCGCGGCCAAAGAAAAGCGATAGTTGTCAAAATCACCAGTCACTTCTTGGATGATATTATTCAAGCGGCTGATGATCCACTTGTCTGCCAAGGTTTTGGCCTCCCAACTATTGTTTGTTGCCTGCCCGCCATCGCTACGAAGTTGCGGGTGGGTTTGCTGTTTGTTGTTTATTGCTAATTGAATAAACCGCCCGATGTTCCAGAGCTTGTTGGCAAAATTACGGAATCCCACTACCTTGTCTTCATAAAATTTGGCATCATTGCCGGGTGTTACTCCAGAAATAAGCGACATACGCAAGGCATCAGTGCCATATTTGGCGCACATATCCAAGGGGTCAATGCCGTTGCCAGCGGATTTGGAAAATTTCTTGCCGTTCTTATCGCGCAGGATGCCGTGAATATAAACTTCTTTAAAAGGAATCTCCTGAAGCGCATAACCAGACATAAGAATCATTCTGGCCATCCAGAAAAATAGTATTTCATAGCCCATCTGCATCCAACTAGTCGGATGAAATTTTTCCAAATCATCTGTTTTTTCGGGTTTACCCGCCGTAGCTTTAGCGGAGGCGGGCCACCCCAATGTGGAGAAGGTCCACAATCCCGAAGAAAACCAAGTATCCAAAGTGTCTGGGTCTTGCAGCCAACCTTCGCCCGTTGGCGCTTCTGTGCCGACATAAAGTTCCGAATCGTTGTTTGTTGCTTCTGTTCCCTTATTGCCGTTTGCCTCACCCAGCTCAAACGCCCAGATGCCATATTTTTCTATTCTCTCATAAAGTCCCGGCTTGCTTTGCCACCAGTGTTTTTCTTCTTCAACGTTTTGGCTAGTGGTGATATCACTCATTTTATAATTGGTAAATAAATCTTCCAGTGTCTGGTAGTGAGTAATTTTAGTAACTACTTTTCTTATTGGCGCTATATCATAAATCTTAGTATCTGTCTTCTCATCAGATAGATAAAATTCCACCACATCGCCAACTCTAAAATCACCCCAATATTTTTCCGCACCCTCTGGTTTGCCTGGCCTGGTTTCTATTCTTTTGATCCCATTCTTAATATTCTCAAAAGTTTCCTTGCCATAAATCTTCAAATCCCAAATTTTTGGTTGTTGGTTATATTCATAGTGCCAGCCAGCTTGCCACGCTTTGTTTTTTCTCCAGTCGCTATCGATTGCCTCATCCCAAGTTTTACTGTTGGTAATAACATCAATTGCTCTTTGTGGGTACATATGAGCGACAATAGCAATTTTTTTGCCAGCATATTTTTCCAATATTTCATCCAAGAATTCTCGCACTCTTTTTTCTACATCATAAGCGTTTTCGCCATTTGGATGACGGTGTTCAATATAATATTTTTCATCGGAGTTAAAATCTCTCTCGTGATGTCCGTTTAAGTCACCATAATTACATTCACGCAACCTTGGGTCGGCAATTATTTCCACTCCGCTCTCACCAAAAACCACCTTTGCTGTTTCCCGGGCTCGATCTAAGTCAGAACAAAAAACCATATCATATTTATCACCCCGGCTTGCGATAGCTTCACGCAATTCTTGATTTTGTTTATTTCCTTTTTCGCCATATTCTCCGCCATTCCAGCCAGTGCGCAAGCCATTTTCATTATCAGTGGTCGCGCTATGCACAAAATAGGTTATATCTAATTTTTTGGATTTTTGTCCGCCAGCTGGCGGATTTGGGTTTTCATTGGAAACCTGCCCGTCCGGCAGGCGGGTTGTGTCTTGGAAATTGGAAATTGCCCATTTGTACCAAACGGGTATTCTATGTCCCCACCAAATCTGCCTACTGATACACCAATCGCGCAGATTATCAATCCAATTGAAATAATTTTTTTCAAAGCGTTCCGGTGTGATTTTTATCTTTTGGCTGGCGTCGCCATTTAATCCAGTGGTAAATACCTCTTTCATCAAATCTTTCAGACTTTTGTCACGGCCGGGAATCTGTTTATTAACGTCAACAAACCATTGTAACATCGGGATTACTTCCACCACATCGCCGAAACGGTCGGAAGTCCCCACATTTTGGGAGATCTCTTCTTCTTTGATAAGCAAATCATTTTCTTTGAGATAATTTACAAATTTTTCCCTAGCTTCCAGAACTTTCAACCCCGCGTATTCTTTACCTGCCCTCTCGGTCATCCGCCCATATTTATCAATCACCGGAATTAATTCCAGGTTGTGTTTTTCCTTCATCTCAAAATCAATCTGGCTGTGTGCCGGCGTCACGCCAAGAGCTCCCGTACCAAAATCTGGATCCACATTTTCATCAGCAATAATTTTTATCCTTAACGGTTGAGCCGCGCCTATCTCTACTTCAAACTCCGTCCCAATATATTTTTTATAGCGCGAATCATCCGGATTGACCGCCACGGCAGTATCACCGAGCTTGGTTTCTGGCCTAGTGGTGGCAATCGGGATTGGAAAATCAGGGCTGTATTTAAAAGTATAAAATTTTGCTTGACGCTCCTCATAAACCAATTCATCGTCGCTCAATGTTGACTGCCCTTTGACTGACCAGTTTACCACGCGGTAGCCCCGATAAATCAAGCCATCATTGTACATTCTCACAAACATTTCATTGACCGCCTGTTCGCGCTTTTCGTCAAAAGTATAAGCCAGCCGTGACCAGTCGCACGAAGTCCCCATTTTGCGGATTTGTTTTAGAATTGTCGCTTTAGAGTTTTCTGAATACTCACGAATAATTTCCAGCAGTTTTTCCCGACCCAATTCTTGGCGAGGATTTTTGTATTTACCGGAGTTGATCAATTCTTTTTCTACTCTGGCTTGCGTGGCTACGGCCGCGTGATCTGTGCCCGGCACAATGACCGCGCGTTTGCCTCGCATGCGTTGGTAGCGGATTTCCGAATCCATGATGGTATTTTCCAGCGCGTGTCCCAAATGCAAAACTCCAGTCACGTTGGGTGGTGGCATCATCAGGGAAAATATTGGTGCGTCGTCTGGCAGAGGTAAATTGTCCGGGTTAAAATAACCCGAGTTTTCCCATCGCTCATAAATTTTGTCTTCGACCTCGGTCGGGGAATAAGATTTTGGTAATTCCATATTTGTAAGATTAAAATGTAAAAATCAAAATGCAAAATGACAATTTAAAATTTAAAGTTAATTTCATCCCCGAAGGGGATACCGTAATTTTACATTTTGATTTTTAATTTTTGCATTTAAAAAAACTCGTCTCTAAAACAAAAATCTCTCTTTGTTTCAAGGACGAGTTTTACCCGTGGTACCACCTTGTTTCGGTTAAAAATAATTTTATCCCGAGCGAAGCCGAGGGATCCCATGTTTATTTAGCCTTAACGTCAATACACGTTAGCACTTGTTTAATCGGGATCCCTCACCCCGCAAAACCAGAGCGGAGTTCGGGATAAACTTTATTAAAACCCTTGATTATAGCTATCACGGGCTTACCCGCTCCATTCTACTAGTCTTGATGTCGCCAAGATGTTCTATGGAGAGCTCTTCCGGTGACAGCCGGAATAATAACGCTTGTAAGATTAAATATAGCGGAGACAAGATATTTTGTAAAGGAGAACAAATCAAAAATCCAAATTTCCCCGCTTCGCCAAAGCTTCAGCGAGGCGAGCAATCAAGCTCCAAATCCAAACGACTAAATATTTGAGCTTTGGATTTTGAGTTTGATTTGGCATTGTAAATTAGGATTCAGAAATTTAAAACCCCCGTCTTGAACGGGGGATTAAAGTTTATTCTGTTACTGGCGTCTCTTCTTTTACTTCCTCGACTGGCGCTTCTGCCACTGGTTCTTCGCTCGCAGTCTTTTCTGCTTCTGCCTGTTTGGCGGCTTCCTCGGCCGCTTTGGCAGCAGCTTCTTCAGCTGCCTTGGCTTCAGCCGCGGCTTTGGCCTTAGCATCAGCCTCTTGTTTCTTCTTTTCGTCTTCTTTCTTTTTCAATTCCGCCAACCTCTTTTTAGTATTCACTTTTCCAGTTTTGACTTTCTTGCCGCGGATGATTTGTTTTCTGATCAGTAGATTGTTAATCGAAGCGGACATCTGCGCTCCCACGCCCCGCCAGTATTCCAATCTTTCTTTGTTAATCACCAAATCTTTGGTGTGCGGATTATAGTTACCCAAAAACTCCAAAGCCTTACCCCAAGGATCTTTGGATTTATCTTGAACAATAATGCGATAAGTCGGTTGTTTTGTCTTGCCCACGCGGGACAATCTGATCATCAACATACAATGAGTTATCTACGAATTTACGAATCAATTACCAATTTACGAATTCTCTGCCCATTCCAGTGCTAATAATTTTGGAAATGAGTTATTTGTATATTTGTAAGAAATTCGTATATTCGTAGATTATTTATTTAGCCGTTTAATAGTTATAACGTCTATGCCTACCTTATCACACCGCGTGATAAGGATTTTTAACTCTGTTCTCAATATAAATATTGAGGTCGACTTACTCGCCGAATCGGCGAGCCAGAGTTCTTCCGATGTAAAATCGGAATTTCTCCTTAGAAAGGAGGTGATCCATCCACAGCTTCCGCTACGGATGCCTTGTTACGACTTCGTCCCTGTCACCAATCTTACCTTTTGCCGACGTTCGTCGGCATTTGGGTATTACCGGCTCCCTTGACGTGACGGGCGGTGAGTACAAGACCCGAGAACGTATTCAACGCGACGAGGCTGATTCGCGTTTACTAGCGATTCCAACTTCATGAGGTCGAGTTGCAGACCTCAATCCGAACTGAGACCACTTTTGATGGGGTTAGCTCCGTCTTGCGACTTGGCGTCCCATTGTAGTGGCCATTGTAGCACGTGTGTAGCCCAGAGCGTAAGGACCATGCTGATTTGACGTCATCCCCACCTTCCTCCTCCTTATCGGAGGCAGTTTCCTGATGAAAAATAAATCAGGATGAGGGTTGCGCATGTTACCCGAATTAACG
>JAAZMX010000063.1 GCA_012798565.1 Candidatus Kuenenbacteria bacterium | reverse complement strand
GCCAAAGATCAAGACATATTAAACCGCGTTCCTGGTAATTTCTCATAAGATAAAATACATTAGAATTAACCTTTGATTTTACCCAAAACTTTTACTTTGGGCAATTTATGGGTGTTACCTATGTATCTCATCTTCTGCAGTCTTGACCCAAAAATCAAGAAATCAAGGAAACAATGGATGATTAGTAATGATAGGGAAGATTTTTGTTGATAGTAAAGGCGCGGTAAAGTTGTTCAAAAATAATGGTGCGGGCCATTTCATGGGTAAAAGTCAGTGGGGAAAGAGACCAGACAAAGTCGGCTTTTTCGAGTAATCCCCCTGATAGACCAAAAGCGCCGCCGATAATGAAGGCGATCTCAGAATGGTTGTTTTGCAAAAGAGAGAGCTTTTCGGACAGACCCTCGGAAGAGAGACTGTGGCCGGATTTGTCCAAGGCTACCAGAAAACAGTCGCGAGCTGATTTGTCAGCCAGGAGATTTTTTGATTCTTGGATGATACATTCAGCTGCGGTTTTATTTTTGACCGGTGGGATAATCTTTATGCTGTATTTTACAAAACGGCTCAGGCGTTCCAGATATTCTGCTTCGGTTGCTTGCCAGATTGGGCTCCTGGTTTTATCGACAAATAAAAAAGTGAAGTGCATAGATTTGTTTTGTAAAAACCGTGGCGAGCACGGTTGGAAAAGTAGTTGGATTGGTAAATATGTTGTATGGCAAGCGCGTAATTACAATAATCCTTTTTTCTTTAAATAAAATTGCAGTGAAACCTTGAATCCGCTACAGAATTTGTGATGTTCTGGATCATTTTTCATTTCTTTATAAATAGCTAATGGATCGGCCCAGAAAACACTTCGTACTTCATCTTTGGCTAATTCACCTGGTTCAGCCTGACATTCAAAAATTTTGAAAATATGTCTAATTCTATTATGGTTATCTCCCACCCCAATTTCGTTGGAGATTGTTTTACCTAGTTCTATAAGTTCACATTCGACACCCAATTCCTCTTTTAGTTCTCTTTTGGCTGCTTGCAGGTAGTCTTCGCCGGGGTCAACGTGTCCAGCCGAGGAATGATCAAGATGACTGCTAATTCTTTCTTGAATTAAGATTTGTCCGTTTGGCCTGGTAAGATAAGTGGCGGCAGTCCGATGCAGAAGTCCTTGGCGATGTGCTTGTTGTCTTGATATTATGCCTAGCTCTATATCGTTTTCGTCTACTATAACTACATTATCATCCGTATTGGCTTGGTTCATAAAATTGAAATAGTTAAATTTGGTATCTTATTGCGTCACTGTGTCCCTCATTCGCAAAGCTCATTTCGGGCTGCTGGGAATTGAACCCAGTCAACATGCTCCCAAAGCATGCGTACTACCGGTATACGACAGCCCGTAAATTATTAAATTGTAATTGTCCCTCTACGAGTGATCCCCCGCGAAGGGGGAAACCCAGTCAACATGCTCCTCCGCCTTCGTTTTACTACGGCGAGGCAGGCAAAGCATGCGTACTACCGTCGGATGCCACACTGTGGCATCTCGACTACGACAGCCCGATAAAAATTAAAAAGTCAAAATTCAAAAGGCAAAGGTAAGGATGATTTTTATTAAATAAGCGCGGGTGCAAACCCGCGCCCATTGTAATGGTCAAAATGCCGAGAGGCAGAGCCCCGATGTCCATCGGGGCGCAAGGTCCCGTCATTCGACGGGATAAAATTTTCAGTCCCCAATTATATCTGCCTGGCGATGTTATATTGGGTAGTTTTATTAAAATGCCGAGAGGCAGAGTCGAACTGCCGACGCAAGGATTTTCAGTCCTTCGCTCTACCGCTGAGCTACCTCGGCGTGGTGGGCACACATGAAATCGAACCATGGACCTCGTCATTACCTGCCCGACTTGCCTGACTCATGGAATATCTTCAAGGAATGGGCGGCGGAGGAATCGAACCTCCGACCTCGTCATTATCAGTGACGCGCTCTAACCATCTGAGCTAGCCGCCCACTTCTCTGAAGATATTTATAAATGGAGCAAGTTGTAAATGGGCAAGTCAGGCGGGCGGATCAGTGACACGCTCCCTGCCCGCAACGCTTCACAAGCGAGCTTGTCTCGCGCAGCGATGCAGGCGGGTAACCATCTACCCGCAAGAATTACCTTTTAAAAACCATTATAATAGCTCATTATAATGGTTTTATTCTATAATTTTATCTTGAAAAAGTCAATAATTGGCCGGTAGTATTTATTTTATGATTAATTTCGCAAATTTACGTTTACCGACTTTGAGCACGGAGCTAGTGGCTGGTTGCAGGTTGGTTTTCCAGTTGTTGATGGTCTTGTTATTTAGTTTGACGCCGCCTTGTTCGACGAGCCGTTTGGCTTCGGATTTGCTCGAAAGTAAGTTGGCGGCCAGAATCAGGTCTATAATATTGTACTCTTTTTTGGGGAGCGTGACTGTCGGCATGGTGTCTGGTGTGTCTTTGGCTTGGAAGATTTTATTAAATTCAGCCTCGGCTTCCACAGCTTTTTGTTTGGAGTGGTAAAGGGTGACAATCTCTTTGCCGAGTTGGGCTTTGAGGTCGCGCGGATTGACGCCATCTTTCAACATTTTTTGTAAAGCAGCCACTTCAGCCATGGTGGCATTGGTACAGAGTTCAAAACCGAGTAGGATAGCGCCGTCGGGCCAACTCATGACTTTGCCAAACATATCAGCGGGCGAGTCACTCAGGGTGATCATGTTGCCTTCGGTTTTGCCCATTTTTTTGCCGGTGGGGTCCTCGAGCAGCTTCATGGTCAGGACAAATTTTTCTTTGCCTTGGAGAGACTTCATCAAATCGCGGCCGGTAAGCATATTGAAAGTTTGGTCATTGCCGCCGAGTTCGCCGTCGACATCCATCGCGACAGAATCATAAGCTTGCATGACAGGATACATAAATTCATGCAGGTAGAGCGGGTTGCCGGATTTCATGCGTTCTTCAAAAAGATCACGTTCCAACATCCTCTGGACAGTAAAATTGGTGAGCAGATTTAAAGTGTCGGCGAAAGTCAATTTTTTGAGCCATTGACTATTGAATTTGAGCGAGACAGGATTTTTGCCCTTGAAATCCAGAAAACAGGAAGCCTGATTTTGATAATCTTTACAATTGGCTAGGACTTGTTTGTGAGTTAGGGGTTGGCGGGCGGTTTTTTTGTCCGGGTCGCCGATCATGGCTGTATAGTCGCCAATTAGAAAGATCACCTCGTGGCCAAGATCTTGAAATTGTTTTAGTTTCAAGATGCCAACCATATTGCCGATGTGGAGAGTGTTGGCGGTCGGATCAAAGCCCTGATAAATGCGAAGCTTTTGGCCACTAAGGAGCTTTTCTTCTAGAAATTCACGACTGGGGTAGATGTTGGCAACGCCTTTTTCTAGGAGTTCTTTGATTTGTTCGGATTTGCTATGGGTCATAGTTTTGTGTTTATAATGATATTATCATATTATATTAATATTGGTATAATATCAATAAGCTTTAGCTATGAGAAAATTCAAGCTTAAACATTAGAAGTTTATAAATTGAAGAGTATTTCATATGCCAATACCGGCACTGAAAGTTAAATCACTAAAAAATTGGGAGAAAAACGAGCGCATTAATGCGCGCGCTATAGCTAAAAGAAAAGCAGAAGCCGTAGCCAGCCGAGGCGGGGGAGTTTTTTTGTCACGCAAAAATCAATATTATGGTCAGCGAGGAGACGGAGAGGGCGGTCGTCTTAAAGCGATAATAAAAAAATTTTTAAAGTGGGGCCTGATAGCTTTAGTGGCGATAGTAATTTTTTTGGCCGGGGCTTTGATGTATTACTCCGGCAAGGTGCCAACCAGAGAAGAGATGCTTGTGGCTTCACAGGGTTCAGCGACTAAGATTTATGATCGCACCGGGACACATTTGCTGTACTATTTTTCCAGCGATGAAAAAAGGGTCTGGATACCACTGGACCAAATACCGGAACATGTACGATGGGCGGTTATTTCTACTGAAGATTCTTCTTTTTATGAGCATCATGGTTTTGATGTGCCAGCTCTGGTCAAGGTGGCTTTGCACGAATTTTTTGGCATTGGTCCGGCTAGGGGAGGATCAACGATTACCCAGCAGTTGGTAAAAAATGTTTTATTATCACCAGAACATACATATACGCGTAAATTTAAAGAGATGATCTTTTCGTATTATATAGAGAAAAAGTTTAGCAAAGATGAAATTTTGGAAATGTATTTTAACGTGGTACCGTATGGTTCGACTGCCTATGGCATAGAGGCGGCGGCGGGGACGTATTTTGGCAAGAAGGCTAAGGATCTAGGCGTGGCTGAGGGGGCAGTCTTGGCGGCAATGCTCCAAGCGACGACTTATTATTCACCCTATGGTTCACACGTGGAAGATCTGATGGCTAGAAAAGATTATGTGATCAATACGATGGCCAGGCTCGGCTATATCACAGGCGAGCAGGCAGAGGCGGCCAAAAGCAAGGAGTTGGAATTTAAAAGATTAGCTCAGACAGTGGTGGCGCCGCATTACACTTTGTATGTCAAGGAATTATTAGCAGAGAAATATGGAGAGGAGATGGCAGAAAAAGGGGGGCTCAAAGTGATTACTAGTTTGGATTATGACAAACAGCAAATAGCTGAAGAAGCGGTGATTGCTGGAGTGGAACGCAATGAGAAAAACAATGAAGCGCATAACGCGGCACTCGTATCTATTGATGCCAGGACGGGAGAAGTTTTGGCGATGGTGGGTTCCAAGGATTATTTTAACGAGGAGTTCGGAGCAGTCAATGTGACTATGCGCCCAAGGCAGCCAGGTTCGTCATTCAAGCCGATTGTTTACGCGGCGTCTTTTCTCGCTGGTTTTTCACCAGAGACAATTTTATTTGACACGCTGACGACTTTTAAAACAGAAACTGGGCAGGATTATACACCGCGTAATTATAGCGGCAAAGAAAACGGACCATTATCTATTCGTAAAGCGCTCGGCGGGTCGCTCAATATTCCGGCGGTCAAAACTATTTATATTGTAGGCATTGATAAGGTTTTGGATTTGGCGGAAAAAATGGGCTATACAACTTTTGGCGACCGATCACGTTTCGGGCTGTCATTGGTTTTGGGCGGTGGGGAAGTGAAGCTGGTGGATCACGCCCAGGCTTTTGCAGTATTCGCCCAGAAGGGGATAAAACATGATTTGCAATATATCCTCAAAGTAGAAGATAAAAACGGGAAGGTATTGGAGGAGTTCAAAGCAGACGAGCACAAGGGAGAGAGGATATTGGATGAACAGGTGGCCAAACAGATTAATAGCATCCTCTCGGACAACAGCACGCGGGCCTGGATTTTTGGAGAGAAAAATAATCTGGTTTTGGCTGACAGGCCGGTGGCGGCCAAGACGGGTACGACCAATGATTTTCACGATGGCTGGACCATGGGTTATACGCCGAGTTTGGTGACCGGGGTGTGGGTCGGTAATAACGACAACAAAGAAATGAAGGGCAAGGCCGATGGCAGTGTGGTGGCCGGCCCGATCTGGAATGAATATATGCGGCGCGCTTTGGCTGGGACACCGGTAGAAAATTTTGAACAACCAGAGTCAAAACCCCTACCGGACAAGCCATTATTAAATGGCCGGGTGGGATCAGAAGCAGTAGTAAAGGTGGATAAGATTACCGGGAAGTTGGCCACCGACCTGACCCCAGCAAATTTGGTGGAGGAGAAGAGATATCAAGGAGAGCTGCATGATATTTTGCAATATGTGAAGCGGGGCGATATTTTGGGAGCGATTCCAGAAGAGCCAAGCAAAGATCCGATGTACGCGGCATTTGAAGCCGGGGTGAAGGCTTGGGCGGAAAAGAATAATTATACAGTGACGACGGAAAACCCACCAACCGACTATGATGATGTCCACACGGAAGAAAATCAGCCAAACCTGGAAATCATTGAGCCGACCGATGGCGCTAATTTTGAGGAGCCGATATTGAACACAATAATCGAGGCGAGCGCCAATCGCGGCATAGCCAGGGCGGAATATTATATTGATAATGAATTGGTAGCGACAGTGAAAAGCCAGCCATTCAATCTGGTCGGTTACCAATTGATCGGCGTGGACAACGGACAACGCTTTCTCAAGGTGATAGTCTATGATGATGTGGAAAATTATCGGGAGAAGAACATAACAATTTATTTGAATTTGCCGGCAGAGTATACCAAGCCAGTAAGCTGGATTTATCCAAGTGCTGGGCAGGAGATAAATATTAAAAAATTTCCGATCAATTTGAAGGTGAATATTGCTAGTAGTATTTTTAATAAAATTGATTTTTATAGCCAAAAGAAGGGCGAAGAATCAGTGTGGGTCGGCTATAAAGAGATAGAAGGTATGGAAGCAACAGTAAGGTTGGATAATTTGGCGGCAGGGGAATATGCTTTGTATGCGGTATTGACCGGCCCGGGTGGAAAGACGGTGAGAGATGATGGCGTCGGGGTGAAGGTAGTAGAATAAGGAAAATTTCAATTTAGAATTTTTAATTTTTAAATAAATTCCAAATTATAATTTAAAATTTTTAGACATGTTAAAGACTAGATTTAAATATCGTTTATATTTAGCTAGTGGTATTACGCTTTGGAAAAATGAATTTCATAAGAGATATTCGGAATTTTTTAATAAAAAAATTTATCTTTTTGAACCAGGAACGCTAGATAACCCCAATGACCATCGTTTTATTCCCATTGGTATCGCCTGTTATGATTTAAATGAAATTAATCACGCCGATGCTATTTTGGTCTTCATGAAATATTATAAGACTCTGGACAAAAGTCCGATCGGTACAGACAGCACATGGGAGTGCGGATATGCTATTTCCAAAGGCAAGCCAGTAATAATGATTATCGAGGATGAGGAACATATGAATTATTATGCTTATCAATGGATGGTGAGTTTTAGTATTAATGCTATTTTGACCAAAGACAAAACCTTGGTTGAAAAACTAAAAGATCATCCAAAGTTTGTACACATTACGATACTTCTAGCCCAAGATGAAAAACAATTTGAATCAAAGATAATTGATTATTTGGATAATTATTATCGTTCTATTTATTCCCGTTCTGGTATTATAAATTACAACGTTGATGAACAAGCCAGAGAACTTTTTTCTCGAGAAAATTTGAAAAAAATTATTTTTATTAATGGTCAACCAGATAAAAAG
>JAAZMX010000062.1 GCA_012798565.1 Candidatus Kuenenbacteria bacterium | reverse complement strand
TAACCCGTTTTCAGGGATAGTAGTGAAACATAAATTCTGCCATCTGGTCGCGCCTAATCGGCTGTATTTAGAACTGACTCGCGCCTGCAATTTACACTGCAAGATGTGTTATAACGCTGGCGGGCAAGCACTAACCAATGAGTTAACCACCGTAGAATGGCAAGGAATTTTGGATCAAATGGCCGAAGTTGGTGTATTCGAAGCCCGTTTCACGGGGGGCGAAGCGACATTGCGACCAGATTTTCTAGAAATTCTTGACTACGCTTTAGCTAAAGGGTTTTATGTCAGCTTGGCGACCAACGGTATTTGGTCAAAAGAACTGAAACAGGAAATTTGCCGGCGTCCAATTGATGATGTGATCGTTTCTCTGGATGGCCCACCAGAAATTAATGACAAGTTCCGAATTGGTGGCAGCTTTAAAGAAACAATGAATACAATTATTGCCCTCAAACAAGCTGGGATTAAAAAGGTGCGGCTTAACACTGTGTTGTCACATTTGAATTGGCAACACGTGGAACCATTATTGGCCATTTGTGAACATCATGACTTATTGTTAGTCGATTTTATTCATCCTCGACCGTTTGGCCGGGGGGAAGAGGCTAAAGGCATGATGTTATCGGCTGAAGAAACCCTGGCCTTCAATCGTCTCGTTGAAGATTGGCGCATTAAACACCCGACGGTCAAAGTGATTATGGATTTTGATTTATTGGCCAAACAGGAATCAGCACGACATCCAATCGTTCCCCGTATTCATGCTTGTCCAGCTGGTCGGGAATTCGCCTTTGTTTCACCGCAGGGTAATGTCTTTCCTTGTGGCGTGGCGCCCGTATATGATATTAATCTAATGACGCCGCGAGAAAAGGGGTTGTTTATTGCTGGTAGCTTGCGAGAGAAAAAATTACTGGATATTTGGCATTATTCTCCTGTTTGGAAGGCTTACCGTGATCTGAGACAATGTAAACCCGCCAAATGCTTTGCATGCAAATTCTGGGGCAAAAAATGCTTTGGTACTTGTCCCATCGGGGCATACTATGCCAGTGGCAAATTAAACGGCGAGGACCCATATTGCTATTCACACCTATTGCCACAAGACTGATTTTTGTGGAAGAAAGGAAAGATAATGAAGCGTAATTTAGAGCATATGATTAAAATCTCTACTCCGGTTTTGCTTGGTTTCAACCGTGTGGAACCGCGAGAGTGGGGAATTGATGGTATCATACTTGAACTGTTGACAGAAATCGGCAGTCTAGGCCGGGCGCTGACAATTTGGGAAGATTACCGATATGGTCGTAAATCCAGACATCAGCTGGGTGACGAACTTTCTGATGTCTTCTTCGTCCTAGTTAAGTTGATGTGGGATTTGAAAATCGAACCCTCTTCAACACTGGAGATAATAAAAATTAATACCCCAGAAGAAGCCCATTTTCAGCTGATGCGGCTAGCAACAGAAATTGCCAAAATTAAAAACAATACTCCTTTGCCGTTGTTCACAATCCAAAAGATTATTGAAAAGATGATCGGGTTAGTTGACGGATTAGCGGCTCGCTACAACCTTCCGTTGAATCAGATTCACGAAGAGGAGATGCGACTGGCTACGCTCTGGCAGAAAATTTTCTTTAAAACTAATGGCAAAAAAGCAAGGTTTTTTGTTTTCTGGCGCAAAATGCTTTGGTTCTTTATTGTTTGGCGACACGAAAGAGCCATCGAGCGTATGTGAGGTGTTTTCGTTAAAAAACACCCCTTGTTATTTATCTATTAGTAATTAAGTTGATAGCACTAAAATCGCTTAGAGGAAAAACCAAAACCAAATAAATGAAAAGGGAAAGGAGAGAAAATTGGGCGGTGCTTATCTATTTTTATAGATTTGGCCGCCTTTTATTTTTGTTGAAAAACCTTTATAATTCATAATAAGCGCAGATCTATTCATTAAATGGTCTTTTTGGAAAATATGTCTTTATTTAAATCAAAGAATTGGGGATCTTTATGGCCGGCTTATGCAACCTTTTTTTTCGGTTCCATAATACCCCAGGTGAGTGCAATTTTTGTCGTGCTGTGGGCAGCGCGGGGTTTTTCATTTTTTCAGATATCGCTTGGTTTTGTGGTTATGAGGGCGGCCATGTTTATATTTGAAATACCAACGGGAGTGATTGCCGATCTTTACAGCAAAAAAGTTTCAACTCTAATGCATTATTTGCTTTCGGGCATTATTTATATTTGTTTGTTTTTCACTCATTCGTTTGTGTTATTTTTGGTTTTGTTCGCTTTTGAAGGAATTTCGAAAACCTTAAGCTCTGGCGCTGCCGAGGCATTGGAGTATGAGCAGTGCCACGATGACGAACAGTTGGCAAAAAAATATTACCGCACCAAAGAAGTGATTATGAAAGTTGGAGAAACAATCGGCGATGCGCTAACAGTAGGATTTTTATTATTAATAGGCGCAAACAGTATTTACCGTTTTTGGAATTTTGAATTTCGCGGTATGGATTTATTATACTTGACAGGTGCTTTGGGTTATTTCATTTCATTGGTTTTTTACAGCTGCATGAAAGAACAAAAAAATAGTAGGATTGAAGCTGGGGAAAATTATCTAAGCGAAGCTTGGGTTCAATTTAAAACTACAATCAGTTATCTAAAAAATAGTCAGCACATAATGTGGCTTTTCTTGTTTATGGTAGTAGCGGCCGAGGGTTTATCGTTTTGGGAGCCAGTTAATCAGGCGTTTTTGCTGGATCGTAATTTTTCACCCGAATACATTGCGGCAGTTATTGCCATCACGGGCTTGATAAGTTCGTTTTTTGTATATATTCCGAGAAAGATGGAAAGATTTTTTTCTCACGAAATAGGGTATGCTTTTTTTGTTTTAGTCGCTCATATTATTATTACAGTCTGTGCGTGGATAGTGGTTTCACCTTTGATTGCTATTATATTTTTCGTAGTTAAATCAAACTTTGCAACGGTGTTAAACCCTATAATGAGACCATACTTCCAACATCATATTCCGAATAAAATAAGAGCTACTATGCTTTCAGCGGAGAGTGTTGCTGCGGCTATTTTAGTGGTTGGTATTTCGCCAGTAGAGGGCTACCTGCTTGATAGATTTGGTGTGAATATTGCCGTAACTTTTCCTATCATATTTGTACTAATCGCGTTATTTATATTAATACAAATGAAAAGGCAATCGAACTTGGAAAAGAACATTGAATAAATTCACCAATGTGGTAAATTTTAGTGAATGAAACACTATTCTATCTCCTTTTTATACTGTCCCGTTTGTCCCATTTTGCCAAATTCAGACCCCGCCCCGTTCCCGTTATTTGTCTAAATTTAAATTGCTCAAAGAACCCCCAAAAGACGCCGATCTGGTAGTTCTAGACCGACATGGGGAGAAAATAAAATCAGCCGAGAGGCTGGTTTTATTTTTGAGCAGGGATTCGAAGGGTACAGAAAAAATATGAACTGCTTCATATTTTTTCTGACCCAGGCTCCGAAGGAGGAATGAGCCTTGTCCCGCCTACTCGCGGGACGGCGAACGACGGGTGAGGAGGAATCCCTGTCCCCGAGAAAAAACCACCACACCAGTGGCGGTTTTTTGATCTCCAATTACTTTTTCAGTCGAATTTGCTATAATAAAATCAATAGTTAATTATTTAATAACTAATCATTCAAACCCCTATGGAATTTCCCAAAAATTTTCAGCTCAAACCGGGCAATATTTTGAAAATAGCTGGCTTGATTCTGGTCGCGATCGTGATCGTTGCTCTGGCTTTCCGTCTGATCGGCTCAGCCGTGTCTTCATTATCTCACAAGACCACCTTTGGCAACCTCGCTCTACAAACCGCGCCTACTTATGATCTTGCCAGTGAGAGATATTCGGCCTCCAGTGGCTCTGGTTATAGTTCCGGCGCGATTGGTTTGTCCACCCGCAATGTCGCCTCATCGCCCAGTATAAAACCATCGGCCACTGTCGGTGACAACGCCGAAGAATTTGAGGTCACTGAATATAACGCTCTGATCGAAACGCGCCAGCTGAAAAATACCTGCGACGCCGTGGCCGCACTGAAAGAGCGTCCGGATGTGATTTTTGAGAATGCCAGCCAATATGAACACAGTTGTAATTATACTTTCAAAGTGAAACACGACAGCGCCCCGGAGATTCTGGCCATTATTTCCGCCCTTAATCCGAGAGAGCTGAACGAAAATATTTATACGCTCAAAAATCAAATCGATGACTATACCAGTGCCGTGGAGATTTTGGAAAAGAAAATGACGGCCATCGATGAGACCCTGGCCAATGCGGTAAAATCTTACGACGATATCAGTGCCTTGGCGACCAGGACACAGGACGTGGAAAGCCTGGCCAAAATTATTGACAGCAAGATAAATCTTATTGAACGCCTGACCCAGGAGCGCCTCAATATTTCTACTCAATTGGAACAGTTGGCGCGCCGCAAATCCGAGCAGCTGGATCGCCTGGATTACACCTATTTCTATGTCAATGTTTCGGAAAATAAATTTATTGACGGCCAGAGCCTCAAAGACTCCTGGCGAGCAGCCGTCAGAGAATTCGTCGATGATATCAATTCAATCATTCAGGCCATCACCATCAATTTGATCGCTTTGGTTTTGAGAGTTTTGCAATATATTCTTTATCTTTTGATCATCCTCGTTGTCGCCAAGTATGTTTGGCGCTTTGCCAAAGCCATCTGGCGCAAAAAGTAGGGGAGAAAACTATTAATATTAATAAAGCCGCTCCGATCATCTCGGGGCGGTTTTTGGCCGCCGTTCAAACAAAACATTTTTCCCAGTCTCCGGGTTTTCTGGCACCTCTCTCGCGCCCATCGTCGTGCTTACAAAATTATTCATACCACGGTTCAAAATAAATTCCACCGTTCGGCGGCTGTCGGTTTTGCTAATGACGCTCAATCATATGTCAATTATCGGAAGCATAGTTTGTG
>JAAZMX010000061.1 GCA_012798565.1 Candidatus Kuenenbacteria bacterium | reverse complement strand
CTTGGAAATGACTATCTTGGTGATAAGCAAAAGAGACATCCTGAAATTCAATTTGGCCTTTGATATGCTCCGCAGTAGCTATTTTAGGTTTATTAATTAAAGCCGATTTTTCCGCCAAGAGCCCGGTAATACGTTCGACGCCGGTAGAATTTTCAATGAGGCGATCGTAGGTGCGAGAAAGGCGGAAGAGAGCGTGATAGGCAGTTTCCGAGAGGGTGATGAAAAAGACGAGGCTACCAAGGGTAATAGTTCCTTGCCAAGCAAAATAGGCGCTCAAGAGAATAACGCTGACGCGGCCGAGATCAACGATAATACTACGAAGGAGATTATAATTTAAGACAATCGGCCACTCAATTCCTTCCATGGCAGCAATTTTATCCCTGATATGGCGAAATTTTTTGGTTTCATTTTTTTCTTGGACAAAAGACTGGACAGTATAGATATTGATGATTGACTGACCCAAAACACCGGCAGCATTTTCGTATTCCTCGTGGCGGCTGGTGCGCAGGGGATTGGTGATTTTATTCATTTTCAGAGTGATGACTACAAACATTGGGACAAAAACAATAAAGACCAGAGAGACCTGCCAACTGAAATAGAGCATGGAGAAAAAGGTAAAAAGGATCTGGGTGATAGTAGGGAAAAATTCCCAAGAAGCATTGGACATCAGCTCCGATAGGCGGTCAACACCGCGCTGGACTTTGATGATTTTATTGCCAGTATTTTCCCTTTCGTGATAGCCGAGTGAAAGGGAGACTAATTTTTTTTGGAGATCAATGGGTAGTTGATATTCAATGAGAATCAGAAAGTCAAAGATTTTTTTGTCCTTAAAATAGTGGACCAGGGTGACAAAAATATCAGTGGCAAGCATCAGGCAGACAAAGGATAGGAGACGGGCGAACTCAAGACTTGTACCACTGGTCAAGTAGTCAATCAAAAGTTTCATGAAATAAGGGTTGATGAGGCGGAGCAACTCAAAAATACTGATCATCGTAAAGAGCCAGATCATGCGGTGGCGAAAAGGCTGGAGGATGGACCAGAGTTTTTGCCAGAATTCTTTAGTGATAACGTTTTTCGGTGTAGTCATATGAACATTTGATCATTTAAACATTTAAACATAGAAACAGGAAAGAAATAGAAATAGAGTAGATGTTTATTGTTTCATTGTTAAATTGTTAAATTTTTTCATTGGGAAACAAAGGATAGGAGGTCAGAATAATTATTTTTTTCTAAGCTTATAAGACAATTAAAGTGGTTACAATGGAGGTAAAGAATTTTATGGTTGGGAAAAATATTTTTTATTTTACTGTAATTATTTCTAGAGATTATCTGGTCAGTATCACTGGCGACAATGAGAATTTTAACCGAGGAGTGGTAGTTTGGTGGGAGTTTAAACCATATTGTTTTTACAAACCTTTGGGAAAAAATTTTTAGTTGTTGATCGTTAAATCCGGAGAAGTCTAGGATGTTGGGCTTGCTGCTGGCGACTGAGTGGAGTGCTTTTTTGTAGATTTTTCTTAAGGTAGAAGAAAATTGAGTGGGGATAAAAAATAAACTTAAGATTATTTTTTGCCAGAGGGTAAAATATTCTCCGCAGACAATGAGAACCAGCTTTTCAACTTTTAGTGCTTGGGAGATTAATATTGCGACACTCCCGCCGTATGATTCTCCGATTATCGTTGGATTTTCTAGGCGGAGATTTTTGAGAAAGATAATTATAGAATTGGCTATATTGGGAATACTATTTTTTGGCAAGCGAGATTGATTAACCCCAGGAAGATCAATGGTAATTACAAAATATTTATTAGATAGAATTTTTATCAGGGGTAAATAGTATCGGGCACGTCCGAGACCTGGTGGTATTAAGATGACAGTTTTATTTTTGGGATCGCCGCTAACAAGATAGGAAAGTGAAAAATTTTGGTCTTGGTATAATTTTTGTTCAATCATGTAAGGATAATTTAAGGGTATTTTGGAGCAAAATGGCAACAGTGATGGGTCCGACGCCACCGGGGACAGGGGTGATGGCGGAGCAAAGGTTTTTAACTTTTTCAAAATCAACATCGCCGACGGTTTTGCCTTGTAATTTATTGATACCAATATCAATAACTACCGATCCTGGGTGGATATACTTGGCGGTGATAAATTTTGGCTGGCCGATAGCGACGATCAGAAGGTCAGCTTTTTTTGTTCTGGTGGCTAGATTTTTGGTAGAGCGGTCATAGATATTAATCTCGCGACATTTATTTTTTAGATAATAATAAATAGGCAGGCCAGCGATTTGGCTTTTGCCGATGACGGCAGCTGATTTGTTTTTCAAATTAATTTTTAAAGAATCAAGGATGGCGGCAACAGCTCCGGCAGTGGCGGGCAGGACAGCGGGCGATTTTTTATCAGCGAGCAGGTGGAGATTGTCGGGATGGATGCCGTCGGCGTCTTTACGCGGATCGATGGCTGTGATAATTTTTGGGGTGTTGAATTTGGATGGTAGAGGGAGCTGAACCAAAATAGCGCAAATGGTTTTGTTCTGATTAAGTTTTTGAATAAGAGAAAGGATTTTCGCTTGGCTGACGGAAGTAGGAAAAAGATATTTTTGGAATTTAATGCCGACAGACTTGGCGCGTTTTTCTTTGAGAGAAACATAGAGATGGGAAGCAGGATTTTGGCCAATCAAAATAACGGCCAAGGAAGGTTTTTTGTTCCTAGGCAGCTTGGAAATCTGGTTTTTGAGCCGAGCAGTAAGTTGGTCGGCTATTTTTTGGCCGTTGATGATTTTTACCATAAGAGTTATTGTAATGGTTTTTTGGGGAAAAATCAAGGAAAAAATTATTTCCCCTCCTTTTTAAGGAGGGGATTAAGGGGTGGTGGGGTAGATCTGACTATGTGTTTTTAAAATTTGTCTATCATTAATTTTTTTAATCTGCTTTCTTTTTAGAAAAGAAAGCAGATAGAAAGAAAATCGCTCGCTCTGAGAATATTTAGGTAATTTTTTACTTCATTCGCGTGAAGATTGTCAGGGAACCCCATCGGCTAATCGCCTCACGCCCTGACAATTTTCTACGCCTCACTGCGTTCAAATTACTGCTAAATATTCTCAAGGCTCGCACTTAACGCTGACTCGGTTTATTAGTATTTATATTTAGTTTCAAAAACAGCCCTGATCAAAGGGCTGTTGTGGTCACTGAGTTTAAATTCCTGGGACAGGGAATTGGGAGCAGAGCGCTTCAACTTCTGATTGGATTTGGGCGAGAGCGGAATCGTCGGCGTGATTTTTGAGGGCCTCGATAATCCAGTGGGCGATTTTTTGCATTTCTACTTCTTTCATACCGCGGGTAGTGGCGGCAGGAGCGCCGAGACGAATACCAGAAGGACGGAGCGGAGGATTAGGATCGTCGGGAATAATTTGTTTATTGACAGTGATAGAAATTTTGTCCAGAGTTTTCTCAGCTTCAGTGCCGCCAAGATTAAAGCTTTGAATAGTATTAACGACTAACATGTGATTGTCCGTGCCATTGGTAATCAGTTTAATATTATTATCCAAAAATACTTGAGCCAAGGTTTTGGCATTAATTAAAATTTGTTTGGCATAGTTTTTGAATTCTGGTTGGAGCGCTTTGCCGAGAGCGACGGCAATGGCGGCGATGGTGTGCATGTGCGGACCGCCCTGAAGACCGGGGAAAACGGATTTATCAATTTGCTTGGCGTACTTTTCTTTGCATAAAATCAGACCGGCGCGCGGACCGCGGAGAGATTTGTGAGTGGTAGTGGTCATAATATCAAAACCAAAATCCAGAGGATTTTTCATGGCGTCGCCAGCGATCAGACCGCCGATGTGAGACATATCAGCCATCGTGAGAGCGCCAACTTCGTCAGCGATTTTTTTGAATTCCGCATAATCCAAATCGCGGGGGTAAGAAGTATAACCGCAGAGAATTATTTTGGGTTTTGTTTCTAGGGTGACACGACGGAGTTCCTCAAAATCAATGCGGCCGTTTTCCTCGGGAATCGTTTTGTAGCGAACAAAATTAAAAATAGCACCCATATGAGAAACCGGAGCACCATGGGTGAGGTGGCCACCATGGGAGAGATCCATACCGAGAATGGTGTCGCCGGGCTGACAAAAAGCCAGATAAACCGCTTGATTCATGGGCGAGCCAGAAAGAGCCTGGACATTGGCGTGTTCGGCGCGGAAAAGACGCTTGGCGCGCTCGATGGCCAAGGTTTCTATACGGTCAGTAAATTCTTGGCCACCATAGTAGCGCCGGCCAGGATACCCTTCTGAATATTTGTTGGTAAAAATAGAGCCATTGGCGGCAAAAACTTCGGGCCAAGTATAATTTTCAGAAGGAATCAATTCGATACCCTTTTGTTCGCGCTGTTCTTCGCCAATAATGGCGGCAAAAATTTCAGGGTCATGGGATTCAAGTTGGGAGAGGTTGTTTTGATAGTTCATGGGATGTGAATTATGAATAATGAATTATGGATTATCGGTAGAGTTTTTTGTAAGTCATTTTTTTGAGGCCGTGCCACCAGTCGGTGAATTTTGTTTTTTTCATTTCTTTAATAAGGGCTTTGGCGGATTTAGTTTCTACCGCTTTTTCAACGTTGTTAATCCACTTCTCCACCATAGGATAACCAAGATCAAAATATTCTTTGGCCTGGAAAGCGGTTTCTAGCCAATCAGCATCTTTGGCGATAATTCCTTCGGGCGTGTTTCTATTTTTAAATTCATTAAAATATTGTTGCCATTTGTTTTTTATTTCCGATCGTAAGTTGTTGAGTTGATCAGAGAAAGCGGCGGCTTCAGCTTCGGAATTATTAAAATAACGAGAGGCAACTTTGTGCTGATCACCAATACGGGCTTCGCCGTTGTCATGAATAAGAACCATTGTAGCCACTTTTTCTGGGCTGGGATTATTTTCCATGATCGCAAGGATATAGGCGATTTGAGCGGCTCTCCAGACGTGAGAGGCGACACTATTTGGTTCATTCACGCCGACCAAAGTAAAACCGGAGCTTTTTTGACGTTTGAGCTGATTGAGCTCGAAGATAAAATTAACGGTGTTTTTGAGATTATTTTTAGGCATATTTTTAAGTTAAGTTTATAGGTTAATCGTAGCAAATTTAGAGGTTTTTGACCATGTAGGTGTTGTCCAAATGGTAGTCGAGTTTGCGGTAATAGCCGCGGACGCCGATGCCGGAGATGACGGAGAATTTTTGATAATGATTTTTTTGAGCGATTTTTTCGGTTTGGGCGAGGAGTTTTTTGCCTAGACCGGTGTGTTGGATTTTGCCTTTGGCAGTGATGGGGACCATCTCACCGTAGGTGTGGAGTTCACGGATTAAAGCATAGTCACTAGTAATTAGTAACTCGTAACTAGTAATTGGTAGATTTTTGTTGGGGAGAAATAAGCGACAAAAGGCATAAAGAATTTTTTGGTCAGGGGATTCAAAACTTAAAAAGTATTCTGTGCCGTTAGAGACAGGGTAAGTTCTGATAAATAGTTTTGTCTTTTGCCCGGTCATTCGACCGGGTGCCTCGTCTAATGACGAGGCATGACCTGCTTCACGGCAACGAATACAATTACAGACAAGATTTTGTTTAGCCATGATAAATTTTATTTCTTGGCGGAGGTTGGTGATCTTGTTGCCAGCGATAATGGATTCTTCCGGAATGTCTCGGATAATACGAATTAGGCGCACCCAAGGTGGGGTGATGGTTTTGATTTTGATAATCAAATTGGTCAGGGTTTTGTCCGAGTAGGCGCGCCATTGGCCTTTCTGCCACCAGTTATATAAAAGAGAACCTTCGGCGACCACACAAGGATAGATTTTGAGCTGATCGGGTTGGAAGTGTGGATCAGAATAGATTTTTTTAAACATGGCCAGATCTTTGGCTGGGGTGGAGCCGGGCAGATTGAGCATCAGGTGATAGGTAATTTTGAAACCAAACTGACGGAGGAGGGCGGTGGCTTTGATTGTTTGATCAATCAGGTGGCCACGCTTATTTAACTTTAAGATTTTGTCATCAAGATGTTGAACGCCGATTTCCACGCGAGTACAGCCGAGCAGGCGCATGGTTTGTAATTCTTTCTCAGTAATATAGTCGGGACGAGTTTCCAGGGTGAGGCCGATGATGCGATTGGCGGCAGATTCGTTTTGGGTTTGCTCGTGTAATAATTTTTGAGTTAGGAGCCTTGACGATTTTGTTGCTTGAGTTTGGAGTTTTGTTTTGGGAAAGTCGTTGGCGGCGCGAAAACATTCTTGGATAAACCAGAGTTGATAATTTTTGGGATAATAGGACCAGGTGCCACCAAGGACGATTAATTCCAATTTGTCAGTGGCATGGCCGTTATTTTGGAGAGCACGTAAGCGCATTTGGACTTGTTCATAAGGGTTGAATTTGCAAAGTACGGCGCGCATAACCGCTGGTTCATTTTTGAGATAACTGACTGGCATCTGGTCCTGATGCGGACAATAAGCGCAGGTGCCAGGGCAGGGGTGGGGTTTGGTCAAAACCGTGACGGCGGCAATGCCGGAAAGGGTGCGGACTTTGCGTTTGCGGAGCGCTTTTTCCAGAGACAGGCAGGCCTTTTTTTGGGCGCGGTAGGCTAAAAGCAATTCGCTGTTGGTAGGCGGTTCAGCGAGATTGAATTGTTTGGCAAATTTTCTTTTGATCACGGATAAATCATCGCCGGGTAGGGGCGGATTTTTGAGTAGATATTTAATTAATTCGGAAGAGATGGACATAGTGAGGTTATTATACAAGGGAGGGGTGGGAAGTCAATTATAGAATTATTAATTAGTAACTAGTAAATTGTTAAATTGTTTCATTGCTAAATTGCTAGATTGTTGGTTGAGTTTTGAGTTTTGAGACAGGTGTGTTAGATTGAGGATATATGAATAGCGAGCAAGCCAAGAAAATAATGGATATTAGTAAAATCACCTACGAGTTGATTGCAGGGGATTTTTCGGCGACGAGAAATCGGGTGTGGCCGGAGATGGAGATATTGGTCAAAAAATATGTCAGGCCGTGGATGAAGGTGTTGGATTTGGGATGCGGAAATGGGAGATTCTTGGAAGTAATGCCGGAGGTGGAATATTGGGGTGTGGATACATCAGAAGGGTTGATTAGCGAGGCAAAGAGAAAATCCAAAATTATAATTTCCCCGCTTCGCCCAAGCTTCAGCGAGGCGAGCAATCAAACCCAAAATCCAAAATCCAAAAATTTTTTTCGAACGTTGGATATGTTGGAGTTGGAGAGATTGGGAGAGAAAGATTTTGATGTGGTGTTTATGTTTGCTAGTCTCAATCATATTGCCGGAGAAGAGAACAGGCATAAAGTTTTGGAAGAGGTAAGACGGATTTTGAAGCCAGGTGGGGTGGTGGTTGTGACAAATTGGAATATGTGGCAGGTGGGAGAAGGAAAGAGTATATGGAAATATAAAATACAATTTCCAAGACACAAGATACAAGATACAAATAAATTTCAAATCCAAAATCCCAATTTTCAATCAAATCCGAAATCCAAAATTCAAAGACTTGATTTAGGTTTTAAAGATGTTCTAACTCTGTGGCAGAGTGGTGACAAGAAAAAGCAGGGGGAGCTTTACTATCGGGCGTTTAGGTTGGGGGAATTGAGGGGATTATTAGACAAGGCAGGATTTGAGGTGGTGGAGAATTGCTATTCCTTGGATGGTGAAAGAGCACATTGGTGGAACGGGAAGAATATCGTGACGGTGGGGAAAGTCATTTAAACATTTAAACATTTTAAAAAACGAGCGAGTGGCTCGTTTTTTGGTTGGTAATTTTTACGAGAGTCTTAGTCAATATTTTTACCCTTATAGATAAAAACAAGATTGTGGTAGAAATGGATGGAGGTGATATTTTGGGCAAAATAATCAGGAGTATAATTGGGGGAATCAATCTCTCGGTAGTTGAGGCCATCGGTCAATTGCTTTAAAAAAGTTGTGGTATTGGCGGGATTGTTGAGGTTTTCGCTGTCACCGTTGAATTTGGGCCAATAGGAAGTTTGTAGATCTTCCATGATGTAAATGCCGCCGTCTTTCAAGAGTGGAAATAAAGTCTGGAAAGAAGTGAGCCGGTGCTCATTGACATGGCTGCCATCGTCAATAATCAAATTTAACTCGCCTATAGTTTGGTAAATTTTTTTCAGGAGTGCGGGATCATTTTGATCACCTTGAAAAATAGTGATTCTTTTTTCCGAGAGAGCAGATTTATCATAAATATCCAGGGAGAAGATTTGGCCATGAGGGAAATATTTTTTCCACATACGCAGAGAATTGCCACCGACGTTAGGAGTCTCATCCCCGCCAACGCCGATTTCCAAGAGCTTGATTGGTTTATTTTTGAAGCGGTTAAAATGGTTTTGGTAATGAGGGGTGTAATGATGCTCGCCCCATTTATCGGTACCAAAAATTTGGGCCAGTTTGGTTAGGTCATGACCATGGCCAAGAGCGCGGCAGTTGACGAGGAATCTTTGAATTTTTTTCCGTTGGGCTGGATTAAAATGATCAGATAAATATTTTTTAAAGCAGGTTTTGAGAGACATAGTGGAAGTTATAAGGGTATTTGTGATATGATAGAGTTATGTTGGTATTATAGGGCAAGAGAGCGAATTGGGCAATTTTCGCAAGATACGATACCCCTTCGTCTAGAGTCCCGCAAATACAGGGCGCGGGGCTCGCCACCAGCCTGCCAGCGCCTGATGCCGCGAGGCAATGGCGGGTAGGCCTCCCCTTGCCAAGGGGAGGAAAAATACAAATTTTATGAAGAAAGAAAAGATAGCCATAATTGACCCCGCCTAAAGCTCGTAATAGTTTGTCAGAATGGAGTATGCTGACGTCACGGAAACGCCTTCGGCTTCGGATCGAGAAACATTTAGGTTTTATAAAAAGCTTTAAGCGGGGCAAGCGCTAATGTTAAATAATTTATATGAAACAAGATAAGATCGCAATCATTGACGCAAATGCTATTGTACATAGGGCGTTTCACGCTTTGCCACCCTTAATGACTAAGGATGGGGTCTTGGTGAACGCGGTGTATGGTTTTGCTAATATATTATTGAAGGTTTTGAAAGATATAAAGCCGGAATATGTGGCGGTGTGTTTTGATGTGTCCAAGGATACTTTTCGGCGGGAGATGTATCAGGAATACAAAGCGCAAAGAGAGAAGGGACCAGACGAACTTTATAGCCAGATAGAACTAGTCAAAGAAATGATCCGAGCGTTTAATATGCCGATATTCGCGGTGAAGGGATTTGAGGCAGATGATTTGATAGGGACAATAGTAGAACAAAGTAAAAAGGCAAAAGGCAAAAGGCCTGCTTCGCCGAACGCGAGTCAAGGCGGGCAAAAAGAAGGAGAGATAGAAAATATAATTGTGACGGGGGATATGGATACGTTGCAGTTGATTGATGAGGAGACAAAAGTTTATACTTTAAAAAAGGGAATTGCGGATACGGTTATTTATGATGAGGCGGCAGTGAAAGAGAGATATGGATTTGGGCCAGAAGCTATGGTAGATTATAAGGCCTTGCGTGGCGATCCATCGGATAATATTCCGGGCGTAAAGGGAATAGGAGAGAAGACGGCGACGGAATTAATTTTGACGTTTGGTGGGGTTGAGGAACTTTATAAATTCGTTAACGAGGTTAGCAAGATTAAAGATGAAGAAATCAGAAATCAGAAATTAGAAATCAGGGGAATAAAGAAAAGTGTTTTTCAGAAATTATTAGAGCATAGAAAGGAAGCGTTTTTGTCCAAAGAGTTGGCGACGATTAAGAAAGACGTGTCGATTGACTTTGATTTGGATAATTGCCGGGTACGGCCATTTGACGCGCCGAGGATTGTAGAGTTATTTCAGCAGTGGAATTTTAAATCTTTGATCGCGAGGATTCCTTTGGCCGAGAAAGAATTAACTAGAGGACAAGTTAGTCTATTTGAGAATAAGAAAAATAATATCAGTGGAGAGAAGGGGGAAGTTAAATTTGAAATTCGGGATGGCTATATTCTCATTGATAGCGAAGAAAAACTGGAGAAATTTTTGAAGGAACTAGGTAAAAAGAAAATATTTGCCATTGACACGGAGACGAACGGGTTGGATCCGTTTCAAGCGGACTTGATTGGGATCAGCTTTAGCTTCGAGGAAGGTAGTGGCTATTATCTGCCAGTAGGCAGAAACTCAAAATTCAAAACTCAAAATTCAAAATTAAGGAATATATTATTGGATGAGAAGGTAAAAAAAGTAGGGCATAATATCAAGTTTGACATGGAAACATTGGGAGGCGCAGGGCTGGAATTGAAGGGGGTGGAATTTGATACGATGGTGGCATCCTATCTTTTGAATCCTGGGTCAAGACAACACAATCTGGACGCGGTGGTTTTCACTGAATTCGGTTATGAGATGACGCCAATCGAGAGTCTGATTGGCAAGGGTAAAGATCAGCTAACCATGGATCAAGTGGATATTAATAGGGTGGCAGACTACGCGATTGAAGACGCTGATTATACTTGGCGGCTATATAAAAGACTCGATAAACAATTAGTAAAGAACAAACTGCGAGAACTAATGGATAAAATAGAAACGCCATTAATCCCTGTTTTGGCCAAATTGGAAATCAACGGGGTGATGGTTGATGTGCCATTTTTGAATAAGATGAGCCGGGAGATAACAGCCCGGATTGACCAGTTGGAAAAGAAAATTTATAAAATGGCAGGGCGGGAATTTAATGTGCGTTCGCCACTACAGCTCAAAGAAGTATTATTTGATGAGATGGGGATTTCCAAACTAGGACTGGCCAAAACCAAAACAGGGACGTCAACGGCGGCGGCGGAGTTGGATAAATTGCAGGGTGCACACCCAATTATAGATTTGATTTTGGAGCACCGAGAATTAGCAAAACTAAAGAGTACTTATACGGATTCATTGCCGGAGTTGATCAACCCCAAAACTGGGCGGATCCATACTTCATTTAACCAGACGGTGACGGCGACCGGCAGGCTATCATCATCAGAACCGAACTTACAGAATATTCCTATTCGAACGGAGCTGGGCAAAAAGGTTCGGCAAGCTTTTGTCGCGCCCCAAAACGAGAGAATATTAGCAGTGGATTATTCACAAATAGAACTCCGGATCGCGGCCTCGATGTCGGGCGACAAAAGGATGCTAGTAGCTTTTAAAAACAGGGAAGATATTCATCGCCGGACGGCGGCAGAGGTTTTCGGCGTGAAGCTGGAAGCGGTGACACCGGAAATGAGACGCAAGGCCAAAGAGGTGAACTTTGGAGTTTTGTATGGGCTGGGGGCCAGAGGACTGGCGCAGAGAACTGGGACCAGCTATGAAGAGGCGATGATATTTATCGAAAGGTATTTTGAAATTTTTTCCGACCTTAAAGAATATCTGGAAGAGACAATAGAAAATGCCCACGCGAGCGAATATGTGGAGACATTGTTTGGGCGCAAGAGATATCTGCCGGAGATAAACGCGGAGCACCAGCAAATGAGAGCAGCAGCGGAGCGGATGGCTGTCAACCAACCGCTACAAGGGACAGCCGCGGATCTGATGAAATTGGCGATGATCGAAGTGGCCAAGGCTATAGAGAACGAACCAATTTTGAAAGAGGTGAAAATGATTTTGCAAGTGCATGACGAGTTGGTATTTGAAGTACCAGAAAAAAAGGCAGAGGCCGCCGGGCAAAGGATCAAGGAGATTATGGAGAGTATTCATAAGTTTAAATGTCCGATTGTGGCGGAGATGTCAGCGGGAAACAATTGGGGAGAATGCAAATAAAATTAAAAAGGCAAAAGGCAAAGGGCAAAAGCAAGGAATAAAAATTAGGAACTAGTAACTCGTAACTAGTAAATAGAAATTAATTAATTATATGAAAATAGATAGTTGTTTATTTTGCGATAAAGAGAATAAGGAAAAGCATAAAATTATTTTGGAAAATGATTTGTTTTATGCTCGGTGGGACAATTTTCCAGTATCTAATGGTCACGCAGAAGTAGTGTCGAAAAAACATATAGTTTCCTTTTTTGAGTTGAATAACGAGGAGGTGTTGCAGATGTACGATTTAATAATAAAAGTAAAAGAAATAATAACAGATAAATTTAAACAAGATGGATTTAATATTGGTCTGAACGAGGGTTTGGCAGCTGGCCGGACGATACATCATTTACATATACATATTATTCCTCGTTATGAAGGCGATGTGAAAAATCCCCGAGGTGGGATTAGAAATATTATTCCTGGAAAAGGGAATTATTAATTGGTAGATTGAGGGGTGAAAATATGATTTTTGACAGGGATATTGCATAGTTTTTCAAAAAGTGCGATAATTATTATATAAATCTAATTTTTCCGGATATTTGGGCTTTGGCCCGAGCAAACCGGAAGACAGATATATAGGCCCTTTATTCCCAATAAGGGAGTAGAGTTATAAACTAAACATAGAAAAATATGGCCAAAATGACAAAATCAGCCCTATTGCAGGCCTTGGCAGAGAAGACAGGCATGCCCAAGAAAGAAGTCGCTTCTTTTTTGGAGAAAATGGTCGAATTAGCTTATGCAGAAGTGAAGAAGAACGGCGAGTTTGTGGTTCCGGGTATGGGCAAAATGGTAAAAGTAATGCGCAAAGCCAGAGAGGGTAGAAATCCAGCCACTGGAGAAACGATCAAAATTCCGGCAAAAACAGTAGTAAAATTCCGCGTGGCCAAAGCGGCAAAAGAAGCAGTATTATAATCAGAATTTAGAAATAAAAATCCTTCCGCATACACGGGAGGATTTTTTTAATTCAATTATTTTCCCCTCCTTACCAAGGAGGGGTGGCCGAGTCCCGTGAGGGCGAGGCCGGGGTGGTGGGTATTGAAATGCAAAGGTTCGTGGTTTTTTAGCCGTTCCTAGTTCTGTCTCCTCGCACCGCTTCGCTAAGCGGGGCAGGCTGGAACGTTTCTACTCACCTAAACGTTTTGGTGTATATTCTTGCTTTCTTTTGCAAAAGAAAGCAAGGTAAAGAAAACTAGCTCGCTTGATAGTGCTAAAGAAAATCGACGCTCCGCTCGCTGGAAAATTGTAGGGTACCCGGCTCACACCAGATTTCCGCTCCCTACAATTTTCTCAGCCTCGCTCTGCTTGATTTTCTATTTATCACTTTCAAATGCTCACATTTAACGCTGACTCGGATGTTAATCTGATTATTAAAAACCCGCTGGTGGGCGGGTTGTAGAAATAAGATTTTTATTATTTATTCATCAAAACCAGCACCATCAATAACATATTCCTTGGCTACTTCTTTGGTGATTTTTTTATTTTTGACTAAATACTGGAGATACTGGTCCATACTAATCATACCATCATCAGAGGAGGTTTGGATGACGGTTTTGATTTGGGCGATTTTATTTTCCCGGATGAGATTAGCAACGGCCGGAGTATTAATCATAATTTCTCTGGCTACGACTCTTCTTTGTCCGTCAGGGGCGGGCAAGAGCTGTTGGGCGATGACGCCGACCAGACTCATAGAAAGTTGCATGCGAATCTGGTCTTGCTGATGCGGCGGAAAAATATCAATAATGCGGTCAACAGTTTGCGAGGCATTGGGGGTATGGAGGGTGGTCAGAACCAAATGGCCAGTTTCCGCCAAAGTGATAGTCGAAGAGATGGTTTCCAGGTCGCGCATTTCGCCAACCATAATCACATTGGGGTCTTGGCGGAGAACGTGCTTCAGGGCTTCAGGAAAAGAAATAAAATCAAAATTGTATTGTCTTTGGCGGATAATACTTTTGTCAGGCTGGAAGATAAATTCCATTGGGTCTTCCAGGGTGATAATATTAGCAGAGCGTTTTTTGTTGATATAGTCGATAATGGCAGCGAGAGAAGTGGACTTTCCACAGCCAGTCGGGCCGGTCAAGATAATTAGACCTTGGTGCAGGTCGGCTAGGCGATAGACGATTTCCGGCATATCAGTTGATTCCATGGTGGGTGGTTCCAAATTGATAATGCGGGCAACAAGGCTCGGGTTACCTTTTTCGAAGTGCAAGTTAATACGAAAACGCTCACCAGAGCCAAGTTCATAAGAAATGTCCAGTTCGCGGTTAGTAATATATTGTTCTTTTTGTTTGGGGTTGAGAATGGAGAGAATCAACTCCTCGGCTTTTTTCCTTGTAAGATTGCCAAGTTCATCGAGTTGGCAGAGTACGCCGTTGATCCTGATAATGGGTGGTTCGCCAACGACCAAGTGGACGTCGGAAGCATTTTTTTCAACACTTTTTTTAAATATTTCGTCGAGAGTCATAAAAAAAGTTAATTTGATTAATTAATATTATTATAGCACAAAAAGACAGGCCAAGTAATAATTAATTTTTAACTAGTAAGCAATAATTAAAAAAGAGGATAGTTGTTTTGTTAGATTGTTTTATTGTTAAATTGCTGAATGCTGACTCGGGTAGTCTTACTTTATCCGGCAGACGGATCTGGCGGCGGCGAGGTCGGTAGTCGTGGCCGTAGCATTACCGTTTTGTTCTAGGTGATACATTAGGGCCTTGGGATCATCCACGTGCTCGAGACCAAAGGCATGACCGAGTTCGTGGGCCAAAAGGCTGATCAGCTCATCATAATTGTCAAACTGGTAAACATTAATGCGCTCGCCAGTGGAATCGCTGACATATTCGCCGGCTTGAAATTCACCAGAAGCTTCGCCGCCGATAGTGTTGTAGGAATTGACGTTGAGATTGAGTTCTTTGACTAGACGATTGACGACATTGGCGACGGCATTGATATCATCCACGAGTTGGCTGAGAGCGTCTTGTTTTTGATTGAGGGTGGTGGCGAGATTATTCAGATTGAGGCGCTCGGCTTCCAGCGTGGCGTATTCTTCGGGCGTGGCGCCGCCGCGTTTATTGGCTTCTTTTACCCTTTGTTCATAGGTTGATTTTTGTGCTTCATAATTTTGGGCGAGCGTAGTCAATTCTTTTTGGGCGGTATCGTAGGTGGCAGTCAGAGAATCATATTTGGACTTGAGCGTGTCGTAGGTATCATTGTCATTGTTGATTTGCAAACCGAGTTTTTGGAGTTTGAGAGTGGAATCTTGGCGGGCGTCATAGACGAGATTGATTTTAAGCGCGCTATTATCGCTAAAATCAAAAAGATTTTTTTGAAGCGGGGTTTCCCAAAGACTCTCAGCCTGGACAAGGGCTTCTTGGAGTTCAGACTGGCTGAGATTAAAACGAGCGTCAAAAGCACCAAGCGAGTAGAGAATGGGTCGGTCGCAGGGGTTGATCTTTTGTTCTAGGCGGTGAGTGGCAAGAGAGAGGTCGTCTTTGAAATAGTAACCAGTACAAAAAGCCAGCCAGAAGACAATGAGGGGAGGAAAGATTTTTTTGAGGAGTTGCATAAAATTAAAAATGCCTATGAATTCAGTATAATTCACAGGCGGGGGAAAGACAAACAGGTAGGATAACAAACAAAAATAAGGCCGGAAAGCCATGTTTTTGATATAAAGGATATTCGGGGGTGACTACTGGGAGTCGAACCCAGACTAGCGGGACCACAACCCGCTGTTCTACCGCTAAACTATAGTCACCCCTGAATACCCTTAAAAATTTTCAATTTTCAATTTTCAAACAATGATTCAATTTTACAATTTTCAAACTAAAATACTAGGAATTTCATTGAAAATTGGAAATTGGTAATTGAAAAGGCTCTAGACTAGCAAGCCCACTAGTTAATAATAAAATTTTAAGATGTTCCACAGCTCTTTTTCCAGCTTATCAGATTTCTTGCCATAGCGCCATTCAGATTCTTTCAGGTGTAGGTCAAAGTTCTTTTTAACCCCAT
>JAAZMX010000060.1 GCA_012798565.1 Candidatus Kuenenbacteria bacterium | reverse complement strand
GCTGTTTTGATAGCTGGCACTTCAAGGACAAACAACTCTACTATTTTACTTGTTTGTCTATTGGTTAATTTGCTATTTAGTATTAACTTGCTTGTCATGTTTTAAGCATAAATGTTTATGCTGTTCTAGACAAGCTCCAAATAAAAATATGCGCCATCGCCCAGGTTTTACTTTGATTGAATTAGTTTTTTATCTCTCCATTGCCGCTATTATGCTTTTGAGTATTGCCGGCCTGTTTGGAGTTATTTCTGAAATGCGTCTCCGGCAGCAAGTTGCCCTGACGGTCGAAGAGGAGGGGAGACAAGTTTTAGATTATATTTTACAAACCATTCGCAACGCTAATAGCCTTAATATTCCCTTGCCGAATAATACCTCCCCCAGCCTTAGCGCGAGCATTAATGGCGTTAGCAATCTTTTTGATTTATCGAACAATCGCCTGCGTCTGACCGAAGGCGTGAGTCAGCCGATATTTCTCACCTCTGGCCAAATCGTTGTTTCCAATCTAACCTTCCAAAATTTGGCCAACTCCTCGACCAAAGATAATATTCGGGTTCAATTTGAATTAACTTATCTAAATGCTACTTCCCGCTCGGCCTATGATTATGGTAAAATTTTTATAGGCACTGCTCAGCGGCGTTAATTTTTATGCTCAAAAAATCATCAGGCTACATTATTTTATACAGTGTGCTTATTCTTGGCTCCGTTGCCGTCGCCACTGTTGTTTCCTTGTCTTATTTTTTAATTACCGAGAGCCGCAATACCAGCCTTTACACCCAGTCGCTCCAAGCCCGTTTTCTCGCTGATTCGTGCGCCGAAATAGGGCTCTTAACTGTCAGAAATAATCTCAATTTTTCCGGCAGCAATACCCTTGTCTTGGCGCCAGGTACCTGTACTTACGTGGTGATCAATTCCGACGCCAACCTGCGCGAGGTTCAGGCGACCGGTACGGTTGGTGAGACAGTGAGAAAAGTCAAGATTATTGTCAGCCAAATCAATCCTCAGATTCAACCAGCCTCTTGGCAAGAGGTAACTGATTTTTAAAATTTATGCCCGGTATTAGCCTCCGAAAATTAAACCTAGTTTTTACTCTTCTTTTTCTGGTGATATTTATTGCCAGCTCTCTTTATATTGTTCGTACCTGGTCTGATAGCGTGGCGCACGAATCACAACAGGCCCTTTTAATATCCAAAATCGCCGCTACTGGCATTGACGGCGAAATGATCAAGCAGCTCCGGGCACTGCCGGAAGACGAGTCAACCGTGGCTTTTCAGAGCGTTAAAAAAAGGCTGGGAGACTATTTACAGGCTGACAACCATCTCCGTTTTGTTTATTTATATACTCAAAAAAATGATCATTTGTATTTTTTGGCTGATTCCGAAGCGTTTACTTCTCCCGATTATTCACCGCCCGGCCAGAAATATGCCGAAGCCGACCCTATTTACCGGGAACCTTTTGCCACTAAAGAATCTTTGATTACCAAGCCCCTTACTGATCGCTGGGGAGAGTGGGTCAGTATTTTGACCCCGCTTATCAATGCCGAAACCGGAGAGGTTTTCGCTGTTTTGGGTATGGACTACCCGGCCAGTTATTGGTCCAACGTGCCTGTTCTAGCCGTTATTCAAGCAATAATAGAAATGTTAGTCGCCCTCTTATTATTGGGTATTATTTTTATAACCCTGAGAAAGATTATCAGCAAGGAAGAAAAATTTAGTTCTCTTTTGAAAAATATTCCCGGTGCCGCTTTTCGCTGTCGGCTGGATAAAAATTGGACTATGGAATTTATCAGTGACCAGATAGAGGCGATCAGCGGTTTTCCCTCGAGTGATTTTATTCACAATGCCGTCAGGAGCTATGCCAGTATTATTTACGCCCCAGATGTCAAAAAAGTGGCCGATCTTATTGCCAAGGCCGTGGCCAGAAATGAAAGCTATACCCTGGAATATCGTCTGAAAAATAGAGCTGGCCGGCTGGTTTGGATCAAGGAAAACGGCCGGGCGATCTATGACCACCATGGCCGGCCGATATTTATTGACGGTATTATCTTGGACATCTCCCAGGATAGGGAAATCGTGACGGAAATAAAAAATAAACAAGCGGAAATCGAGCGTATGAACAGATTTATGGTTGATCGTGAATTAAAAATGATTGAACTAAAAAAACAATTAAACCAGCTAAAGGACAAATAAATGTCTATCAAGCTAAAGACTATTCTATATTTCAGTTTGATTCTTCTGGCCGTGATTGCCACGAGCGGCTATTCTATTTTTATTTCTAATAAAATCAGTCAGTATCTGAAGGGCAGTCTCCCTGCCTCCATCTCCGATGTTCAAAAATCATCACACCTAGTCGCTCTCGCCCAGCTTATTCGTTATGATGATGAAGTCTTGACCCAATCAGCCAGAAATCATGCTTTTACCGGCGATCAGAAATGGCGAGTCCGCTATGAAGAATTTGTACCCAAGCTTGATGCTGCTATAAAGGAAGCCTTGGAGCTCGGCGACACCGATGATCGAGAAATTTTTGCGAGCATTGATCAAGCCAATCTAGCTCTGGTCGCTATAGAAGTTCAATCTATCGATTACGCCGCCGGCGGCGAACTGACTTTGGCCCAGGCCGTCCTAGACAGTGATGAATACAGCCGGCAAAAAAACATTTATCGCGCCGGCCTGGAAAAATTTCTAGCCCGCCGGGGCACTGATTTTGATTCGGCCACAGAGATCTCCGTGGCTCGGCTCGAAGAAAGCAAATTCGGGCTCAGTCAAATGGTGAATCAACAGCTGTTTCTGATAGTAGGTTTCATAGTTTTATTTGTTTTTATTTTGTTGTTTTTATTTTACTTTATTTTCAAAACTTTTATGGCACCGCTCGGTGTTTTCAAAAAAACCGCCGGGATGATTATCCGGGGTGATCTGGACGCCAGGGTTAATATCAAAAATAAAGATGAAATAGGGGACTTCGCCGTTGATTTTAATAAAATGACCGCTTCTTTGGCCGAGGCCCTGACTAGTGTCAACCAAAAAGTCGCCGTGCAAACCAAAGATCTCGCCCGAAAATCAGCCGATCTAGGCAAACAGCAGAAAGCGATTCTGAATATTTTGGAGGACGTGCAGGAAGAAAAACAAAAGGCCGAGGGGCTGGCCGCGATTGTCAAAGATGCCGAAGAAGCGATTATTGGCAAAAAATTGGACGGCACCATCACCAGCTGGAATCGCGGCGCTGAAAATCTTTATGGCTATTCAGCCAAGGAGGCCATCGGTCGCTCCGTCGAAATCGTTGTTCCCCGGGATAAGCGCGCTGAATTGGACAAAATCCTCGCCACCATCAAAGCCGGTGGTCGCCTGGATCACAGCCAAACCGTCAGACAAAGAAAAGACGGCAGTCTGGTGGATGTTTCCCTCTCTGTCTCCCCAATCAAAAATACCAGCGGGCAAGTTATTGGTGCTTCTACTATTGCCCTGGACATTACCAAGGAAAAGCAGATTGATCGGGCCAAAACCGAATTTGTTTCCCTGGCCAGCCACCAGCTGCGCACCCCGCTCTCGGCTATTAACTGGTATGCCGAAATGCTTTTGGCTGGCGATGCCGGTAAGATCAATGCCGAACAGAAACAATATTTGGAAGAAATCTACCGCGGCAATCAGCGCATGGTAGATCTGGTAAATACTCTCCTCAATGTTTCTCGTCTGGAACTTGGTACATTTGTGGTCGAGCCGCAATTGGTCTTGATTACTGATCTGGCCGCACAAGTGATCAAAGAACTAAAACCGCTCCTGACCCAAAAACAGGTCAAACTCAAAACCCATTATCAGTCCGATTTACCCAAAATCATGCTCGACCCCAAACTCACCACTATCATCCTCCAGAATTTGCTCTCCAATGCTGTCAAATATAATCGAGACAAAGGCTCGGTGGAATTTGATATTAGCACCACCAAAGATGATTATTTGGAAATAAAAGTCAAAGACACTGGACTTGGTATTCCTCAAAATCAAAAAAATAAAATTTTCGACAAACTTTTCCGGGCCGATAATGTTCGCGCGACCGACACTGAGGGTACCGGTCTCGGGCTTTATATCGTCAAATCAATCGTGGAAGATACCGGTGGCAAAATCTGGTTTGCTTCAACGGAAAATAAGGGCACGACTTTTTATGTCACCTTGCCGCTCGCCGGTATGCGGGCCAAAAAAGGCACTAAAAAATTATCCTAGGCTTTTTCTCTGTTTTTCTCCGATTATTTTTATCCCCTTGCTTTTTTATTTCATTTTGCTAAATTAAAGTAAAGCTTTCCCTTACTCGTTTTCACAAAATCCTATGACCAACCAACTGGATAAAATCATCTATTTTGTCAAGCAGGCCGGTGACAAAGTCATTGTCCTGAAAGATGATAGCGAATTTGTGATCATGCCGCTGGATGATTATGACGGTTTATTCCACCACAAAAAACAATTAGCCCAATTATCAGAAGAAGAAATGCTTTCACGCGTTAATCGCGAGATCGCCCTCTGGCGTGAATCACAAAAATCACTGTCGGAATTGGATGAAGCGGATGAATATGAATCAGAATATTATGCCCCCAGGCGCTATCGCGACAATGATTTTTCCTACCGCCTGCCAGACCGCCTGAGTGCCGCTGACCGCTGGGTCGAACCTGACTGGCAAGACGAGGACGATTATAAAGAAGATGATTATTTTGAGGAAGAAGACGTGGAGCCCTTTGATTTTTCTCCGGCCCAAGGATTGGGCGAATTGCCAGACCTAGAGTGGTCCGAAAACAAAAAAGGCGCTGATGATGTTTCCCTGCCTTGGGAAACATCTGTTCCCGCCGCCGAGAAAAAAGAGCCCGCCCCGACTGCCAAAGCCGTACCCCAAAAGAAAATCAATAATTTCGGCTATGCCAATCCGGTTGATACCGATGAACCTTCTACTCCCGAGCGCTCCTATGGCGAGAATTACGATCATATCCCGCCTCCGCCCAGTAGATAAATCAATATTCAAAAACACCCGCCGATTCGGCGGGTGTTTTCGTTTCTGACTATAATTCCAAACTCTTTTCCGCGCTGAGCTTTTTCACTCTTTCTATAAATTCCTCTTTTCCAAATTCTGTTGTTTCCCACTCGCCGCGTTTCCGGACCTGTAGTTTTTCCGAATTCATTTCCTTGTCACCGATGACGAGCATGTATGGGATTTTTTCCGCCACCGCTTTACGGATTTTATTGCCCACAGTCTCATTACTATCAGAGACTTCCGCGCGGATTTCATGCTGTCGGAATTCATCCGCCAGTTTCTGACAATGCTCGATATGCGCCTCGCCCACGGATAGGATCGCCGCCTGAACAGGGGACAGCCACAAAGGAAATGCCCCGGCATAGTGCTCGATCAAAAAAGCTATAGTTCTCTCGAAACACCCGATTGAAGAACGATGGATCACGATTGGTCTAATTTCATTTCCCCCTTGGTCAGTATAAGTTAGATCAAATCTGTCAGGCATCACAAAATCATATTGCACCGTGAAAGCCGTCTCCTCCTGGCCATTAATTTTTTTCATCTGGATATCAATTTTTGGCCCATAGAACGCCGCCTCGCCAGCGGCCTCAAAGAAGGGGGCTTTAATTTCCGTTAAAACTTCGCGCAAAATATTTTCTGCTCTGTCCCAGGCCTCATCGTCTTTATAATATTTTTTATCATCAGTCCTGTCGCCAAGCGATAGCCGATAACGGTAATTCTTGCCCTTTTCCAAGCCCAATTTTTCATTCATATAGTCAATTAAATTCAAGACATTCTTAATTTCATCCTTGGCCTGTTCTCTGGTGCAGATTATATGTGCATCGGCCAAACAGAATAGTCTTACCCGTGTTAGGCCGGAAAGTTCACCACTTTTTTCATAACGGAATTGTGAAGCTATTTCCGCTATACGCAAAGGCAGTTCGCGATAGCTGTGCGGTTTTGATTTATAAAACATAAAGTGGTGCGGACAGGTCATCGGTCGCAAAATTAATTCTTCTTCATCAATCTTCATCACCGGATACATCGTGTCTTTGTAATAAGGATAATGTCCGGATGTTTTATAAAGATCAACCCGCGCCAAATGCGGCGTCACCACATGCTTATAACCATGCTTCGTTTCTTCCTCGTAGACAAATTTTTCTAATTCTTTGCGGATGACCGTACCACGAGGCGTCAGTGTAGGCAGACCCTTACCCACCAGGTCAGAGAAAATAAACAAATCCAATTCTTTCCCCAATTTCCGGTGATCTCTTTTTTCTGCCTCGGCCAAAAGATTTAAATAATTATCCAATTCTGTTTGACTCTCAAAAGCTGTGCCATAGATTCTGGAGAGCATTTTATTTTTTTCATCTCCGTGCCAATACGCCCCCGCCATTTTCATTAGTTTGAAAGCCTTGATTTTTCCCGTTGACTCTACGTGCGGGCCAGAACACAGATCGACAAATTCATCACCTACTGAGTAAACCATGGCTGTTTCGCCGCGCTTTTCGATTTCCTCGAGCCACTCTTGTTTGTATTCATTGCCCTTAAATACTTCTTTGGCCTCTGCCGCTGTCAATTCTTTTTTGACAATCGGCAAGTCTTCCTTGACTATCTTGGCCATTTCCTCCTCGATCCTGGGGAAATCTTCCTCGGAGATTTTCAGCTCGGCATCAAAGTCAAAATAAAAGCCTTCAGCCGTGGCCGGCCCCATCGCCGGTTTTATTTTACCCGGCCACAAGCGCAGCATCGCCATGGTCAGGACATGCTCGGCCGAGTGCCTGAGCGCCCACAGGGCGTCTTTTTGTTGTTCGTTGGACATATGTTTATAATTTTCAATTACTAAATTTTCAATTTTCAAACAATTTCAGAATGATTCAATTCTAAAATTTAAAAATTGAGTCATTGTTTAAAAATTGGAAATTGAAAATTGTTAAATCAATCTCTCTTGACACTTCTACCCAAAATCATTAAACTAAAAACTAAAAGCGCGGAGAATCACAAAATGGAAAGGAATAGAGATGCAAATTCAAGGAATAACAGAGGGCGAGATGTTTTTTGAGGTTCGGGTATCCAGCCCTATGTCATACCAATCAATAAGGGAGAGAATAGCTGAATCATTGGGTCTAGACCAAAAATCAGTTATTACGTTTCCCGGTTCTGACTTTGGCATGCGCGGGAAAGTAGTTGTTATCTTTAAAGCGGATACCGACATCAATAACCCAGGAGAAATTATCAGCCGACTGGAACCTTTATCTCAAGTAGCTTAACGCCAAATTAAAACCTCCGTCCCAGAATGTTCTAACTCAAAATTAGATGTCTCTGGGACGGAGGCTGTTTTTTTATGCAAACCTTCCGCGGTTCCACCCGTATTGTCCGATTTTGCATCGGGCCTCTCAATCAAATTGTCGCCAAAGCTTGGGACTCTCGTCGTTTTTGGGACGCAGGCTTGGTAGTGCCTGCCAATCACTTTGGTAAATTAATTATATTCCTATTTTCTCACTTGTCAAATATTTTTCACCCCTCCTCAGTTGAGGAGGGGGTAGGGGGAGGTGTTGGTAAATATATTAATCATTATCATTCCCCTGAATTTTTATTTCTATATGATTTTTCAGAATCGGCACCTTCTTCACCCAGAAAGGGGAGAATTCCACGCCCACGTCTTTGATCGCTTTGAACTGTGAAAAATATAATTGGAGATCGCTCTTAGTAAAACCGACCAGGATATTTTTATCAAAGATGTTTTTGGTTGGGTCGAAATTGGTCAGGCCGCTGATCTGTATCTTGGCCGTCGCTTCCTTTTTCCCTGGCTCGATCGCCTCTAGCTCATATTGTAGACTCTCCTGATTGACGTTTATTTCCGTTCCTTGACTGGCTGAAGTATTTTGCAGTTCCTCGCTGGCTGCCTGGAGGATTTTTTCTTCCTCGGCAAAGACCGCTCCGATAGTCATCTCCCCGGTCAATTTGAAGGACGATACCTCCTCGCCCAAATCTTTGTCAGTAGTAAATTTTTGTCCGTCTGTTTCTATTTTGGCGCCCACTAGAGAGAGATTGCCGCTGGTTATTTGGGCCAAGGTTTTGGTCACCAGGTCTTGCAGTTGTTTTTTCTTGAATTGTTCAATTGCCTGGTCCACGTCAGCTTGAGTCAGTACGCCGATTTTCTTTTCACCGCCCTGCGTCGGCTCTAGCGACTCGGCAAAAATCAATTTTTGTAACTCAGCCGAGAGTCCGGGGATAGTGAAAGTCGTCGCTTCTATTTCCCCGGCCTTACCGGCCTTATCGGCATAAATATACGTTTCCACGCTGCCATTGGCCGGCACAATTACTTTATCTTTCAATCGAAATAACATCCCGTCTCTGGATAAGAGTCTGGTCGTCGCCACCAGAGTTTGGTCTAGATTTCTTCTGTTATAAATAGTGACCTTGCCCGTTGCCTGGGCTTCCATTGTTTTACTGCCCTCTTTGACCTGGTACTCTTCGCTGGCCGTTATTTTTTCAGATAACACCTGACCGCCGATAATCGGGGTGGTGCTGGTGCTGTTTTCCGGACTTTCGGCAATTGTCAGATAAAACTCTTTGGTCAGTGGTTCCTCAGCCGGTACCAACGTGATAGTCGCCTTGGCCAAAACCAGATAAGCTATTCCCACGAGCAGGAGGACGACGACGGCCACGAAAGCAACAGCCATGTACTTGTATGAATTTTTTGGTTCTTCTTCTGGCGGCGCGACCGGCTCCACAAAACTCTTTATTTTTTTGGGCATATTTTATAAGTTAAGTTTTAACTTTAGTAAATAAGTAAATAAATTCGCAATTACTCGTAAAAATAAAAATTTGTTAAAATCCCCGGCAAACATAAAAAGGAACAGATACGCACCCACAAGGAGAATTATAAGAACACAAAGAATCATGGTTGGCGCAACTGCCCCCCTCCTGCTCATTCTCGTCAATCAGATACGGATGCCCCCAAGGATCCTTTAATAACCCGTTAAAGCCCAAATTTTGAAAGGCGGTAGTCATGCTGTTAACGCACGCACTTAATTCCAGATTTGTTTCGTTAAACGGACGGCAACTACAATCCGAGCAACCTGATCCAGTCACGCTAAGTAGAACATTATTATATTGTTCCCTTTTTACGTCAATCGCTGTCAAAATTTGCTTGAAGTCCGCCCTGCATCGAGTGAGTCTTGCCTTGTCCTGGGCATTTTTGAGCGAGGTCGTTGCCATCGTCGCCAAAAGTCCGATGATGGCGATTATAATTAATAACTCTATTAGCGTAAACCCCTTTTTGTGGTTCATATTACTTTTGTTGCTTCGGAGTTTTTATCTTCTATGCAAAAAATGACCTTCTTGTTTTATTATAACTTTATTTTTTCCAAATCGCAAACCGATTACGCCAATTGAACCTCGATACTACCTGTTCCGGTGATCGCCTCCAGTCTTTCTTTGATTTGGCTGTTATAATTTATGTAAAAATTAGTAGCTATTTTTCTGGCTTGCTCGCCCTGTTCCACGATCATCAAGACTCTATTTTTGCCATGGCAATCGCTGAAAATATTTTTTAGCTGTCCATGCGCTTGATAATTAAAATCTTTAGCCTTGACTCTGATCAAAATATTTAAAGCGCGTTTAGCCGCCAGGTCTTCTTTGCCTCCATTATTTTTGAGCGCCGTTTTTGGCCTGTCTGGGTCTATTTCCTCGACCTCCTCAGCTAAAAGTTTTGGCACGTCATCTTTTTCTGATAGCCGGCCGCTTATCAGGGCCAATTTGTCTTCATTCCAGACCGTGCTATTTTTTTGCAGCAGTTTGGGAAAAACAATTATTTCCATCGTTGCGCTCAGGTCCTCGAGTGTCACAAAGAGCATTAATTCATTTTTTTTGGTGAAGATTTTTTTTACTCCGCTGATGATTCCGGCCACGCTGACGCTTGAACCCGGCGTGTATTGTTTTTCCAAAATGTCTTTGATGGGAGCGGTTTTGTCCTGGAAATATTGGCCCAGTTTTTTGAAAGGATGCGAGGAGACATACAAACCGAGCAGCTCTTTTTCCCACTGTAGCTTGTATTTTTCCTCAGCCGGCTGGCTCGGATTCAAAACAAGCGTCGGCTCATTCTTTGTTCCTTTGTTTCCGAATAAAGAAAACTGCCCGGTGTTTAATTCCCGCTCGTTGCTTTTGATGAAGGCTAGAATTTTTTCCATATTATTCAAGAGCTGGTTGCGTTCGTTGAATTCATCCATGGCCCCGGCTTTGATCAAAGCTTCCAGCGATTTTTTGTTGAGATTGCGGGAATGAATCCGGGTGAGAAAATTTATAAGCGAAGTGAAATTGCCGTTCTTTTTTCTCTCCTCAATGATCGTTTCAATGATATCTTCGCCCAGGTTTTTTATCGCCATGAGCCCGAAGCGTATTTCCGTGTCCGAGATATAGGTGAAATTGGCCAATGACTGGTTGATATTTGGTGGCGAAACCCTGATGTTCATTTTTTCGCATTCCGCTACTGCCTCGGCTATCTTTTCCATATTGCCGGATTCCGCCGTCATGAGCGCCGCCATAAATTCCGCCGGGTAGTTGGCTTTCATATAGGCGGTCTGGTAAGCCACGACCGCGTAAGAAGCGCTGTGCGCTTTGTTAAACCCATAGCCGGCGAATGGTTCGATATAGCGCCAGATTTCCTCGGCCTTGCCTTTGGTCAATTCGTTTTTGATACAGCCCTCAATGAACTTGGTTTTTTGCTCTTGCATCAGTTCCTTTATTTTTTTACCCATGGCCTTGCGAAATTTATCCGCCTCTTCCGCGTCATAGCCCGCCAAGACCATAGCGGTGAGCATTACGTCATCCTGATAAATCAAAAGTCCGAAAGTTCTCTCCAAAATTTTCTGCAGTTTCGGATGTGGGTAGGTTACGGCCGCCGGATTCTTTTTTCTTTTGATATATTCAGGAATAATTTCCATCGGACCTGGCCGGTATAGGGCGACCATTGCCATGATATCGTAAATATTATCCGGTTCCAGCTCCTTTAAATATCTGGTCATGCCCGAACTGGACAATTGGAAGACCCCCATCGTCCGCCCTTCGGCCAACAGCCGAAATGTTTTACGATCGTCCCAATGTAATTTTTCCAAATCAATATGTACTTTTTTGGTACGGCCGACTATCTTGACCGCGATGCCGAGGATCGAGAGGTTGCGGATACCAAGGAAGTCAGCTTTGAGTAGTCCGACGGTTTCTTTTTCTACGTTCGGATCAATGGAGTGCATGTCATATTGGGTGATGATCTCTTCCCCCTGCGGTTCTCTTTGTAGTGGTAGAAAGTTTGTTAATTTTTCGGGCGCGATCACCACGCCGGCGGCGTGCACCGAAACATGGCGCGCCGAACCCTCAATTCTACTTGCCAGATTCAAAACCTTCTGGGCTTGCGCATCAACCTCGTAAAGCTCTTTGAGTTCCTGATTTATTTCCAATGCTTCCTTGATGCCAATATGTGTGCCCTGTGGGCCGTGCGGGATCATCTTGGCGATGCGATCGCCAAAAGCGTAGGGGAGTCCGAGTACCCGGGTCACGTCTCGTACGGCCGCTCTGGCCTGCATCGTTCCGAAAGTGCCGATATTTGCCACTCTGTCCGTGCCGTATTTCTGGCGGACGTAGTTGATCACTTCTTCTCGACGCGAATCCTGGATATCGCAATCCACATCCGGCGGAGTTGGCCTTTTTTTGGTCAAAAATCTCTCAAAGGGCAGTTGAAATCTCAAGGGATTGACCGACGTGATGCCAATCGCGTATGAAACCAGCGAACCGGAAGCCGAGCCTCTCGTGGTGACGATGATTTCTTGGCTCTTGGCCCAATTCATAAAATCAGCCACAATGAGAAAATAGTGGTCGTAACCTTTGTATATAATAATATCCAGTTCATAATCGAGCCGTTCTTTATATTCTTTCGAGATTTTTCCTTCACGTTTTTCCAAACCCTCATACGCCTTTTGAGTCAGGTACTCGCTCGCGGTTACATTTTCTGGCAGAGGATATTTGGGAAAGTGCCAGGTAGTCAAATCCAACTCCAGATTGCATTTATCCGCGATGGCACTGGTATTGTCAAAAGCTTCCGGGCAACCAAGTTCTTGGCAATAATCATAGATCACACTTCCGGGCGTGAAAGAAGCGTCAAAATCGGTCATGTCCAAGCGGTTCTTGTCGTTGACTGTTTTGCCGGTTTGAATACACACTAGAGCGTCCTGCGCTTGGCTGTCGGCCGGCTCTAGGTAGTGCGAGTCTTTGGTGATAACCAAAGGTATTTCCAACTCTTTGGCCAGATTGCTCATCAGCTGGTTGAGGGTGAGTTGGTCCCTGATTTCCGGATGGTGTTCAATTTCCAAATAAAAATTTTCTTTGCCGAATATTTCTTGATAAAAAAGAGCCGCCTCCCTCGCTTCTTGGTGTTTGTTATCCAAAAGCAATTGTGCCACTTTGCCCTTGAGACAGGCGGTCAAGGCAATCAGCCCCTCGCTGTGTTCTTTGAGGAGATAATTATCTATTCTTGGCTTATAATAAAAACCGTCGAGGTGGGCGGCCGTGGTCAAGGCGATCAGATTCTTGTAGCCGGTTTCATCTTTTGCCAATAGTACCAAATGGTTATATTTGGTATCCACGCCTGGTGTTTTGTCCGTTAAACGTCTCGGCGCGATATATACTTCCATGCCGACAATCGGTTTTATTCCTTGCTTCCGGCATTCTTTATAAAATTCCAAAGAACCATACATCACCCCATGATCGGTGAGAGCCAGAGCTTTCATCTCCAGTTTTTTCGCCTGCGCCACGAGATCGGGGATTTTGGACAGACCATCCAAAAGTGAGTAGTGGCTGTGCGTGTGTAAGTGTACAAAATCCTTCATAGGGTAGTATGTTTAGCTGTAAACTTATGAGAGTGCCATTTGTTTATGGTTTCGGCTGGTGCTTCTCTTTGGGGAAAAATGACAATACCTAGACAACGCCAGACTCTCTTGCGGTTAAGTTATTATAACCCCGCTCCCCCGATCTTGCCAAATAATTATTATTTTTTGGTGATTTTTGGTTAATTTTTACTTCCTTTAATTATACCCCTCATCCAACTCACCAGTTTCATTATTTCTCCAAATTTTGTATAATTAACTTATCTATGCGTCATGGTAAAAAAATTGGCCGCTCGCTGGTCATCATTTTTATTGTCCTTCTTTTTGTCCTCGCTTTTGTTTGGGCGATTTTTAATCTGCTCGATTTTAGCTCACCCCTTGCCAGCGTGGAATTCGGGGTCACCTTCAGTCACAAATATGCCGCCGAAGATCTGGGACTTGATTGGCAGCAAACCTATCTGGCTATCTTGGACGACCTGGGTGTCAAAAATGTGCGCTTAGTCGCGCCTTGGGACTGGGTAGAAAAAGAAAAAGATGTCTACGATTTTTCTGCGCTTGATTGGATGTTTGAAGAGGCGGACAAGCGCGGTGTTGGCGTTATTCTGGCCATCGGCCGCCGCACGCCACGCTGGCCTGAATGTCATGATCCGTCTTGGTTGCCTTCTCTTTCCTCGCTGGAACAAGACCAAAAACTCCTGGCCCTGATTGAGCGCTCGGTTTCTCATTTCAAAAAATACCAGAGCCTGAAAATGTGGCAGGTGGAAAACGAACCTTTTTTATCTTTTTTCGGTGAGTGCCCCGCGCCCAATAGCGAACTTATTGCCAAAGAAGTTAAATTGGTAAAATTATTAGACCGCCGGCCGGTCATGGTCACCGATACCGGCGAGTTGTCTGATTGGCAGACGGCTGGTTCGTTTGCCGACGTCCTCGGGGTCACCATGTACAAAATAGTTTGGAATGATTTTACCGGTCTCTGGCGCTATCCTTGGCCGCCGGCTTATTACTACTTCAAAGCCCAAAATGTTAAAAGTCATAATCCGGGCATCGGCCAGGTCATTGTTTCTGAACTGCAAGCCGAGCCCTGGAATATCAACGGCGAGAATATTACTCATTTTAAAATAAAGGAACAATATCATCTCTTTGATCTCAAAGATTTCCAGCGCAATCTGACCTTTGTCAAAAAGGCCGGCTTCCCCGCGGCTTATCTCTGGGGGGTGGAATGGTGGTATTGGCTGAAAACCGAAAAAGACGAACCTCGTTTTTGGAATGCCGCCAAGGCTATTTGGCAAAAGTAGCAAGCTTTGTTATAATTAAACTAAATTAATCCTAAATTATAAAAATATGGCCAAAAAAGTCTTGATTATTGAAGATGAACAAACGCTGGTCAAAGCCCTGGAGCAAATGCTCAAAGAAAAAGGCTATAAAATCGCCGTGGCGATTGATGGTGAAGAGGGCTGGGAAAAGATCAACTCCTTTCAGCCGGACTTGGTTTTATTGGATTTAATCTTGCCCAAGATGGACGGCTTTTCGGTTTTGAACCATATGCGTGAACAAAAATTAACCGAGAAAATTCCCGTCATCGTGATGACCAATCTCTCGGATGTTGGCGACAAAGTGATGTCTCTCGGCGCCGCCAACTGTCTGATCAAGTCTGATTTGAGCGCTGAGGAAATACAAAAAGTTGTTCAGGAAAAACTGCAATAATTTCTATTATTTAATAATTGTTAATTTTTTATGGCTAAAAAAATTCTTATCATTGAGGATGAGACCGCCTTGGCCGATGCCATGAAAGTCGGTTTGAGCGATGCTGGCTATGAAGCCGAAACCGCCTATGATGGCGAAGAGGGGATAAATAAAGTCAAAAGCTTCGCCCCCGATTTAGTTTTATTAGATTTAATGTTGCCCAAAAAAGACGGCATGACTATTTTGAAAGAAATGCGCCAAGAAACTGCCACCGCGGAAATCCCCGTGATGATTCTTTCCCAGTTGTCCGACACGGAAAAAATCAGCGAGGGTGTTTCTTTGGGTGTCGTCGGCTATCTGGTCAAAGTTGATTTTAGTTTGGCTGAAGTGGTGGAAAAAGTGAAAAAAACTTTGGGTGAATAATTTATTCTCGCGTCAAAGAGGCGGGCGCTTGCCCGTCTTTTTTTCTGCCCGCCACTTGCGCTTTTTTGTTTTTTCTTTATAATTATCGTGAAAGTTGTTTAATTGTCGGGCTGTGGTAGTTTGAACGCCACGGTGTGGCGTTTAAACGGATTACGCACGCTTCGCCTGCCCGCCAAAGCCTGAGCCGTGTGGAGTTCGTACCCTTTTTAAAGTATCTGGTTTATTTATTATCTGAAAAAACAAAACTCTCCCGCCGAGGCGCTGGCAGGCGGGGGTGCGTCTTTCCGGACTGTATCTGATGCTTCTGCTGTTCGTCGGGGCGTGCGTGTTCTATATCGACGCCGTGCGCCGCATCATTCCCAACGAGCT
>JAAZMX010000059.1 GCA_012798565.1 Candidatus Kuenenbacteria bacterium | reverse complement strand
GCTGTTTTGATAGCTGGCACTTCAAGGACAAACAACTCTACTATTTTACTTGTTTGTCTATTGGTTAATTTGCTATTTAGTATTAACTTGCTTGTCATGTTTTAAGCATAAATGTTTATGCTGTTCTAGACAAGCTCCATTTAAATTTCGATATAATTTTATCCATTCCTCCACCCCCAGATCCTCTGCTCTGGCTTTGGCATCCAATCCGAGCTCGGCCAATACCGCCAAAACATTTTTCTCATCATATATATTCCTCAAATTATTTTTGAGCATCTTTCTCTTTCCGCTAAACCCGACCTTCACTAACTTAAAAAATAATTCTTCCTTAATTTTGCCTTTTGATTTTTGCCTTTTGATTTTTATAATAGCCGAATCCACCTCCGGCACCGGCCAAAAGTTCTCCTTACCCACGATCCCTACCATTTCCGGCTGTCCATAATATTGCACCATCACCGCGAGTACTGACATATCGCCTCGCTTGGCGCAAATTCTCTCCCCCACCTCTTTTTGTACCATTAAAACCATCTCAGTAATTTCCCCTCCTGCCCGAGGAGGGGTGGCGAGCTCACGAGCCGGGGCGGTGGGAGCTGACTCCAATAACAATCTCAAAATATGCGCGGTTATCTGATATGGCAAATTCGCCACCACCTTATAATTTTTATTCCCCAACAATTTAACAATTTGATAATTTAACAATTTAATAATATCTCCTTCCACTAAATCTAAATTGTTCACGCTCTTAAATTTTTCCGACAAATAACTAAATAACTTCTTATCCAGCTCTACCGCCACTACCCGCCTTGCTCGCCTGACCAATTCTTCGGTCAAAATTCCCAGCCCCGGCCCAATCTCCAAGACCAGATCTTCCGGTCCCAGGTTCGCCGCCGCCACAATCTTATCCAACACTTCCCGACTCACCAAAAAATTCTGTCCCTTGCTTCTCGTAGGGACAATCTCCAACTTTCTACATAGTTCCTTTGTTTTGTCTAATAATGACTTCTGTTCCATAATTCAAATAAAAATGTAAAAATCAAAATGACCAATGAAAATTTAAAATTAATCCAGCCCGCGTTAGCGGGATACCATAATTTTGATTTTTGATTTTTGATTTTTAAATTATTTCCTTTATACTCTTATTATACTCTATCCAGCCCCATTTACCCAAAAATATGTTTTTATTGATAAATAAGCCTTCCGGCCCTACCTCGCACGACATCATAAGTCAACTCCGTAAAATTACCGGGCAAAAACGCATCGGCCACGCTGGCACTCTGGATCCCTTTGCCGAGGGTCTTTTGATTTGCGCCCTTGGCCGGGAATCCACCAAGCAATTGGGTAACTTTCTCAAGCTGGACAAAACCTATCTGGCCACCCTGAAACTCGGTGCCACCTCCGACACCTACGACCGAACGGGCAACATTATTTTTTCTCCCCCTTGCCAAGGGGGAGTCCGCCCTGCGAAGGGTGGGAGGGGGTATCGTCGTTTCACCAAAAAAATAATCTCTTCCACCCTCCAAAAATTTCTTGGCATGCAACTCCAGACCCCGCCCATATTTTCCGCCAAAAAAATTAGCGGCCAGACCGCTTACAAACTGGCTCGCCAAGGCAAAACTGTCACTCTCAAACCCAACCAAGTCACTATTTATGATATTAGATTAAAAAAATTAGAAATTCAAAATTCAAAATTAGAAATTGAAGTACGCTGTTCCTCTGGCACCTACATCCGTTCTCTGGCTCATGACCTTGGCCAAGCCCTTGGTTGTGGCGCTTACCTGGAAGAATTAAAACGTCTCGCCATCGGGCCTTTTTCTCTCGCCGAGGCCGTCTCTTTGGATCAATTAAACATGGACAATTGGCAACAATTTCTCCAGCCGCTAAAGCCATCTCTCCCTGCCAAAACTCGCGTGTTAGTTTTTGGCACTTTTGATTGTCTCCATTCTGGACATCTAAATTTCTTACGTCAGGCCAAAAAACTTGGCGATGAGTTGCACGTTGTGATCGCTCGGGACAAAAACGTCAAGAATATCAAACAAGCTCTGCCCACGAACCATGAGCTCCGCCGCCTCCAGGCTGTCAGAGAGACCAATCTCCCGACTACTGCGATGCTCGGGCAGCTGGACTTTGACCACCGTTTCCGTGTCTTGGGCAAAATCCGCCCTGATATTATCGCCCTTGGCTATGATCAGAAACTCGCCGTAGACACCCTCGAGGCCAAGATAAAACACTACCACCTAGCCACCAAGATCGTCCGCCTCAAAGCCTACCATCCGGAAATCTACAAATCTTCCCTCCTCAATAAAACCCGCCCTCTTGCCAAATCGCCCATCGTATGATAGTCTATATTTAAGTCAAAAATATAATACTTTTGAGTTTTGACCTTTAACTTTTGAATTATTTATCTATGCCTCATCTCAAACAATCGGCCAAGCGTCTCCGCCAGTCAATCAAAAAAGCGGCTGTTAACAAAAAAATCAAAGACGGCGTGGATTACCTCTTTCATCAGTTCAAAAAATCCCTTGCCGAGGCTGACAGCTCCAAATCAGCAGAACTCGCCAAAAAACTAGCCAAGGCTATTGACAAGGCCGCTGAAAAACATGTTTATCACGCCAACAATGCCGCTCGTAAGAAATCCCGGATGATGAAAAAACTAAACAGTACTGCCACCAAAAAATAACTTCTCAAAAACCGCCCTCAAGGCGGTTTTTTAAAATCCAAATCCCAAACTCAAAATCCAAAACAAATGCCAAATTTAAAACACCAAAATAAACTCTACCCGAGTCAGCGTTCATGCGAGCATTTGAAGAAAAAAGTAAAAATCAAACAAAGCGAGGTTTAGAAAATTTGTGGGAACGGAACGAAGTGGAGTCGGGATCCACAAATTTTCAAACGAGCGCAGTGCGGATTTTCTTTTTTTCTTCAAGTGAGCTAGTTTTCTTTTGTTAGCTTTTCTTTTTCAAAAGAAAAGTAAGCAATACCACCAAACGGGTAGAAGACCAAGAACATTCCAGAGGCCAATCTGATTAGCTAATAGTAAACCACACACACTCGGATATCTCCCACCACCCCGGCCTCGCCCTCACGGGACTCGGCCACCCCTCCTTGACAAGGAGGAAAAAAATCAATTTTCCGCTACTAGCATCTCTAGCAGCGCCTCTCCATCACTCCCTGTCTTCAACTTCCAATCAATCTCCAGAAGTTTCTTGTAAATCTTCTTTAGTTGTTCCATAGTATACTTCACCGCCTGCGCCTGCGCTTTTTGCACCACAAACGGGTGCAACCCCAATTCTTGGGCCAACGCCCGCCCGCTCTTGCCTTCTTCCAGGCCCGCCTTGACCTGAATCAAAATCCGGAACTGCCGGACTATCATCGTCAAAAGATAAATCTCATTCGCCCCACCCTCCAAACTCTGCCGCAGTAACTTCAAAGCCAACTGGTTATTTTTATTACCAATAGCATCAGTCAGGTTAAAAATATTATCTTCTACCTTGACCAGAGTGCTCTGTTCCAAATCTTCTCTGCCGATTTCTCTCCCCCGGCTCAAGGCCACTAACTTATCTATTTCTCCGCTCAAAGCCCACAGATCGCCATCTGACTTGCTGGCCAGAATATCAGCATTCATTTTGCCAATTCTCCCGCCCTTCTCTTCTGTCCTTTTTATGATCCAGCGCGCCAATTCCGCACCTTTCAAGGTTTCCAATTCCTCCTTAAATTTGCTGCCATCTAGATATTTGAATAAAGCCGAGCGCTTGTCCGGCTCCTCATCCCAAAAAATCAAGATATTATCCTCCTTGCCATCACGAAACTTGCCGCTCTTCAATAATTCCAAAACCTCTGTCTGCAACGCTTTTCTCTGCTTGAAAATATTTTTGATCACCACCATTCTTTTCTTGGCCAGAAATGACTGCGTGGCAATCGCCTTGTTCAGCTCATTGATGCTTATTTTCTCACCGTCCAGGCTCATCAAATTCAAACCTGACTTATCTACTTCCCGGATAAATTTCTCTTTAAACATCTTCAATTTTTCCTTGGACCGAAACGTATCCGACCCGTGCAAAAATATGATCATAAAAACATATAAACATTTAAACCTCTAAACACTTAATAAATTTACCAGCTATTGAGTTAACCCCGCCTGTTTAAATGTTTAAATGTTTAGATGACTAAATTTTATCCGATTTCCCTGCCAAAAGCAAACCACTTTAAATCCCAAGCCCCAATTTTCAATGTCAAACAAAATTTCAAATCAAAAGCTCTAATATCTATTCTATAATTTGAATTTTGACCTTTGGACTTGATTGCCTGCCCGCCATAGCCTGCAACATCAGACGCTGGCAGGCGGGGAAATTTGGATTTTAGATTTCTAAAACCGCCAATCCTAGCCAAACCTTGACAAATATCTATTTATATGTTAATATAACCTGAACTTAAAATTAGGATAAATATGCCTATTTTGGGTTCTGTGCTTTGCTCTCATGCTTAAATTTTTAAATGTTTAAATGCTTAAATGTTTAGATGTTTAAATGTTTTGTTCTTGTGCTTGGTCTTTATCCCCTAAATGCCAGCCATAAAAACGAAAAAATTGACAACTAAATAAGAAAGGAAGGTGACCTCATGAGAACATGGGTCATGGTGATATTTCTTGGGTTGGGAGTTCTCGCCCAAGAGGCCGCCTCGCAAGGATTGGAGCCACTTGAAGGGCTCCAGGGTGGACTAGCCCCACTGCAAGGTGGACTAGAGCCACTAAAAAATCCTTTTGCTCCGGCAGACGACCAGCAAGTAGCCGAACGACAAAAGGTGGAAGATGAGAGGGCCCGTTGGTTCCGTATTAACCAAACAGTGGCGGCCAACCACTTGATCTTCCAGCAACAAAGGCGAGAGCAGGCTAAGCGCGACAGCCTCGCCTGGCTATCCTGGGCGGCATCCCAACAGCGCCCAACTGGAAACGGAATCGGGGTGCATTTAGTCTATCGGTCTTATCTAAGGCCGACCAAACCGGGCAGCCCCTTCCCAGTCAATGGGACAGAGCTGGACAAGTTTATGTGGTCTATGTCCAACCTGATCGAATCAAAGGGGCATGCCAACCCATACATCGCGCACAATGACGGAACTGGTGCGCATGGTAAATACCAATATCTGTATGGTACATGGTTAGAAGCCGCAACGGAGTATTCCCAGGACACCGGTACTCCATTGTCACTTGTGATTGAGCAAACCCCGCTCAATCAAGAACGGGTTACAAAAAACAGAATGCGACGGCTCTTCCAAAAACACGGGAGCTGGAGAGATGTCGCTTCGGTATGGTTTTCGGGTAAACCATACTGGTATTGGAGCAACCCGAGATCAATCAATGACGGTAGCACAAACCTGGAGGATTATTGTAACACTATACTCCAGGGCATGCGCAACGGACAATAATAATCGACCGTTTTTCTCGGCCATCACTTTTATAAAAGCCCGCGACCGTGGCGTTATACGGCGAGGAAAAAAATGAGAAAGTATTCTTTGTTTTTCATGGCCGCCTTGTGGCTGACCGGCTGTAGCTCCTCTATCCGTAATATTCCTGGCGGATATGAGGCCGCCCCTGGCACCTCCACCGAAAAAGTGGTGGTCCTGACCAAGGCCCAGTCGGAGGCCAAACTTCAGGCACGGGTCTTAGAACTCACGGGAGTGGTCACCGACCCCAATGCCACCCCGGCTGCCAAAACTGCTGCCCTGACCGCACTGGAGCAGTTGGGTGTCTACTTCGGCCCGGCCGCGGACAAAAAAAATCTACGATATGGTACGGTCGTAGGAAACGTTCTCGGCAACGGCGGTGGTGGCTCACCTAATCGTACCAGCTCGCCCACGGCCACGACACGAGCCACGGAGGTCATCCCCGGCTTCCACCGCTGGACCGATGGGCAGTGGTACTTCGACGTAGACGTCAACCACGTCCGACCAGTCCCTCGCGGACAGGCAAAACTCATCGCCTATGAGGAAGCTGGGATCGGACCTGAACACCCCGATTGGGCCAACACTTCCAAAAAGGCCTACCTGGATGAAGTCTACCGGCTGGGAGGCGCCCCGCTCCCGACCACCGCGACTAAAAACGATTCAACTCAAAAAAAATAACCAAATTATAAATAATAAATGACCCGCATACCTGGAGGATACGCGGGTCTTTCTTTTGTCTAAAAATAACAGGACTGCCACACATAACGAAGTGTGACTGGCAGACACATCACTACTCGCCAAACTTCACTTCGTTACGTTTGGCACTCCATTATTTTAATCCCTATTCAAAATAATATTAAAGACTATGCTCGTTATAGCGTAAGAAAAAATAATCACAATCAAACCCAGCGCCCCATTCAAAATTGTTTGTTTAGATTTACTCACTGTCTCTTCATTTCCCCCAGCCATCATCCATTTAATACCAGCAATCACCACCAAGACAAAAAATATCACTGCCACGATTCCCAGAAGTCCCTGAATCACTACGGCCACCACTGCCGCCGGACTATCTTCACTTGGCAATCCAGACTTTGAGTGAACTCCGGCCATATTATTTAATATGCTGGTTTTTAGACTTACCGCCTCGGCCACCATCGGCACCAAACTCGCCACCGCGGCCAAAAGTAGCATCGCCAAAATAATTTTTTTATACTTCATATATTTTCAAATTTAATCAATATACTTAATACTAAATACTTTATACTTAACATCTTGGGTGGCTCCAAATTAAACTTGGAGCCCGATGCTATAAACCACCAACCTACTAATTGACCCAACCATAATTCATAATTCGTAATTCATTATTCATCCCCTTTCCTATCTTTCCTTGAGTATCACACTGAACACAAACTGCGTAATGGCGAATGAAAACCCAATAATCACGAGCCCGATCACCGCGTTAATCATCAATCCCTTGGCGTCGCTGATAGTGCTCTCATTGCCGCCCGAAGTCATCCACTTTATCCCGGCGTAGATCACCAATACCAAAAATATCACCCCCAAAGTCCCGAGTATCCCCCGGATCACGTCAATCACCCAATCATAAGGATTGTCCACGTCACCGGGCAATTCTGTGTCTTCTAGGGCATCAATTTGATCATTAATTATGGAATTTATATCCTTGGCCTGGACTGCCTGTCCCCCACTCATCAAAAGCCCGCCGCTCAAAACCGCCGCGACTAGTAGGATCAAAAATATCTGTCTCTTTTTCATATTTAAGTTTTATTCAATAATAATACCCTAAAAATAAAATCAATCACTATGTAAGCGCCCGTCACTCCGATGAATGCCCCGACCGCTCCCCAAAAAACCATTCCTGAGTCATGCACGGTTTTTTTATCGCTGTAAGTAAAAATCCAATGTAAGCCGGAATATAATATTATCACCAAAAGAATCAGCCCCATTCCAGCCAAAGATACCTTTATCAGACTGATAAACATCTCGAATGACCCTGTTTCTCCATTGGCTACCTGAAAATTCTGCAAATATTGTCCTTGCTCGCGCACATAACCAGCCTGCGCGGTCAGGGGCAATAAAAAACTAAAAATTAAAACTAAAAAATATTTTTTCATTTTAATACTCAATGCACTCGCATTGGTTAGAGGAATCACAATTACCACTTACATATCCCTGGTTTCGACAACTTCTAGAACAAGCCAAGTCATTACAAGTATTGACATTTATACACTCGCATATACCAGAACCACTGCTCGTATTACAATAAGGTGTCGCGAAAGAAGAACAGTGGCAATCAGAATCGCCCTGATATTCACCAGGTTAAATCTCCTCCACTGGCACTGGCGTCTCGAGTTCAACTGGATTTACTGGTGGTGTTTGTATCTCTATGGTTGGCGTCAAACTCTCCCACATCTTGCCAATCACAAACGAGGTCATCGCGTAAGCTCCCATAATTATTGCCAAGCCCACCATCGCGTATAAAATAATTTTCTTGGATTCACTGATTGTTTCCTCATTGCCCTCCGCCAGCATCCACTTGATCCCGGCGTAAATCGTCAAAAGCAAAGAAATCACTCCTAAGAACCCCAAAAAACCATACAAAATCTGCCCAATCACTGTGGTCACCGCCGGCCGCTCTGAACCCATGTTTATCTCTGGCCGGCTCATTAGATTTCTCAGTTGATTGGAAATAGACAAATCGCCAAAGCTTGACTCTGCTCCGAGGGCGCCACTGCCGACCAAAAAGCCAACTGCTAAAAACAAAAAAACTGCCCACCATAATCTCTTTTTATTCTTTCTGTTTTTAGTAGTTTGCATTTTTTATCTGATTATTTTGTCCACTATAAAATAAGTAATAGCGTAAGACGAAAGCGCCACCAGAGCGCCCAGTGCCGCGCCTAAAAGAGAACTCTTGGCCTTGGCCACTGTTTCCTCATTGCCCCCGGCCAGCATCCATCTGATACCTGCCAAAATCGCCAAAAGCAAAAAAATCACCCCGATAAATCCCAAGGCGTAATAAATTATCCGCCCAATAAACACTGGCAAAGAAACCTGGGCCTCACCCGACTTAGTTGTCAAACCAACCTTACTAGATAAAGACGTCAAAGAACTCTTGAAATCATAAGCCTCAGCCACATTTTGATTTATTGTTCCGTGAGTAAAAGAAAACACACTAGGAGAAGCCCAGAGTATAAAAATCAACGCAATGACAACCATCGCTTGTATTTTAAATCTACTCGGGCTTCTCCCTTGTGTGTTCTTAAAATGCATAAATATTTACGCGCTTTTTACCAAAAACTATCTCAACGATCCGCCAACCACGTTGAATACGAAAGTCACGATGGCATAGGCGAAAAAGATGATTACCAAGCCCACGATCCCGGCCGCAATGGTCTTTTTGGCTGAACTAACTCCCTCTTCATTGCCAGCTGAGGTCATCCACTTGAAACCACCAATCAGCACAATCACCAGGGCCAAAACACCCAACATACCCAAAAGAGTCTGGATAACATTCACCGCTACGCTTCGGAGTTCATGAGTACCCAAACCTACGTTGGTTGCATAACTCAAACCCCAGTCAACTGCCGCCAATGCCGGCGTGGTTGCTGTTAATACAACCAAGGACACCAAAATGGTCGTCACAATTTTAGTAATCTTGTTCATGTCTGTTTTCTTAATTTCTTAATATAACTTGCCTTTAGACGGCGCCGACCACATTAAATACAAAAGAGACAATGGCATAAGCGAATAAAATGATCGCCAAGCCGACAATGCCCGCCGCGATAGTTTTTTTGGCCGAACTGACCCCCTCTTCGTTGCCAGCTGAGGTCATCCATTTGAAACCGCCAATCAGCACGATCACTAGGGCCAAAATACCGAGAATGCCAAGCAGCGACTGGATCACTCCGACCGCCGTATTGCGCAAATCGCTGGTTCCGAGTCCCACTTGAGCCGCGTAATTAATACCAATATCTACCGCTGCTCTAGTCGGCATAGCCACGCTTGCCAAAACAAAAAATATAAAGGCAATTTTTGCAATCTTATTTATCTTTTTCATGTTTATATATTTTATCTTAAACTCGATATTATTCGACCTTTTTAGGCTATAATATCTTTATTTATTATTTAATTATATTATAAACCACTTCTCGAAATTTATCAAGGTTAAAGCGTCTGATTAATTTTATTAGCCGCAAAATTGGCCGCTTCTTCCGGCTCGCTTTTGCCGGCCAATACATTTTCTATCATCTCCTCAAAAATAACTTCCGCTGCCTGAAAATCACGACCGCTGTACCAAGATTTTGCCGTCAAAACCTGACCGGCAAAAGGCGCTATTTCATAATCATTCATCTGTTTATCTACCAAGGACCTGAGAGCTGTTGGTTTTTTAGTCTTATTTAAATATTTTTCTGCTTCCTCGCTGCCAGTGGCAAAACTCAAAAAGTCCCAGGCATAATTCTGATACTTGGTCTTCTTGGAAACCACCTCTACCCAATAACTAGCTATATTTATTTTACTACCAAGAGCGTCCGTGCCACTGGCGTTAATATGTGGCGCTTCCGTCACTCCAATATTCAGTCTAGCTCCCTGAGTTCTTATTAAAGGCAATTGGTAAGCATAACCAAGCATCATGGCTACCTGACCAGCGATAAAAGCATCTGCCGCCTCTGGCATTTCATCGTTCCAACTATAGACATCCTTGGTTGGCGAAGCGAAATCAGTATAAAACCTGAGAGCATCCACGCCAGGTTTAAAACTTTTATCCGTGATATATGGGCTGGTCTCATTAAAAGTCGCCCGGCCGCTACCACTATCCGCCATCTGCGCTCCGTTTTGCATCATCAAAAGAGACAAGAGATCTACCGCCCGATTTATATTTTTACCTGTCCCGAGCGCTATCCCCGCCTGAACTATTTTACCGGTCTCGTCTTTAACAGTTAATTTTTTAACTGCTTCTTTTATTTCGAGCCAGGTCTTCGGAGGTTGAGTGATCTGAACATTGTCCAAAAGAGTCCGGTTATAAAAAAGAGCCAAACTATCAACGGATAATGGCAATCCCCACACCTGATTATCTTTCACCACGTCTTGATAAGCCGCATCAACAAATCTATTTTTTATATCCATCGCTGTTAGAGACTTTGTCTCTTTATAATCTGCTTTGGTCATCTTGCCGGTCCGGCTATCAGCAGTAACCGCATAAGGTAGTTTTATGCTCTCTGGCAAAGGAATGATTTTTTCTCGATATTTTGCCATCCAAGTATTATGAATAGTGAAAATATCTGGGCCACGATCCTCTGCCCACGCTTCCAGCAATGCCTGCTCATATTCCTCATAACGTAATTTTTTGTATTCAATATCAACATTTGGATGCAATCTCTGATAATCGGCGATGATCTCACCAAAGGCATCATCCCCGTCAAACACTCGCCAATAACGTAAAGTGATCGGCTCAGACAGATCGTTAAAAGCTTCTATGTTGCCTTGTTTGCAACCCCAGCCAGTCGTGGAAATAAAAACTAAAATAATTAAAATTACTATTATTTTTGATTTCATAAGCACAAATTGAATTATATTAAATTTTAATTATCCAAAAAATTACGCATGTATTCTCCAAGCTCGCGTCGATATTCTTTGTCTTTCATGGCAAAACGAATAATCGTCTTGATATACTCCAATTTATTGCCCGTATCACACCAAACGGAATTTTTTAATTTACAGGCGTAGACTGGCCTCTTCTCCGCCAATTTTTTGATCGCATCCACCAGCCACACTTCTCCGCCCCGACCAGCTTTTAATTTTTCCAAAATTGGAAAAATGTCCGGCGTCAAAACATAACCCGACACCGAAGTCAAAAAAGGCATCTTCACTTTATTTGCGCCCGGTTTTTCTTCTATTCTCTTCACTTCCCAAATACCAGACTCGACTTCTTTGCCGTAAACTACGCCATAATGATTGGCATCTTCTTTACCTCTTGGCTCCATCGCCGCGATGATTGGGCTCTGATATTTATCCCAAAAAGAGAAAATCTGCTTGGCGCGCGATGGCTCAGCATCAAAAAATTCATCGCCCCATACCGCCCAAAACGGCTCATCGCCGACCACCGGTCGGGCATTTAAAATCGGAGTTCCATTACCATATGTCCCCTTCTGTCTGATGTAAATAAAATTGGCCAGCTCGGCTATCTTTCTTATTTCTTTGAGTTGCTCTGTTTTTCCCGCTTCTTCCAACCGCTGCTCCAGCTCGAAAGGATAATCAAAATGATCTTCAATTATTCTTTTGTGCCAGCCAGTCACCAACACGATATCTTTAATACCCGCTCCCACCGCTTCCTCAACAATAAATTGAATAATCGGCTTGTCCACGACTGGCAACATCTCTTTGGGCATCGCCTTAGTCGCTGGCAAAAATCTGGTTCCAAAGCCCGCCACTGGTATCACCGCTTTTCTTATTTTTTGTTTCATAAGTAACCTGTCATTATTATAAAATAATTATAACACCTTATTATTAAAATTAAAATTGGCTTAACTGACAGTAAAAGCTAATATAGTCCAAGTAGCCATTGCTATAACCAAACCCGCCCACTGATAAGGCGACAGCTTTTCTTTATTGTAAACAAAGCCTAATAGCGCGCCAAAGGCAATATAATTTTCACTAATTGCCGTGGCAATCACGATCGGCAGGAAGGTCATGCTATAAGCATAAGCCACCCAAGCCAAGTTATCAAAAAAACAAGTAAAAAAAATTAATTTCTTATTCTCTTGGGCATACTGCCAGGTATTTCTTATTTGCCCGCTAGTCGCGAGAAAAACCAAAGTGGCCAAAGTTACCACCACATTCAAAAACCAGTTGGCCATCACCGGACTGACAGTGCGCGCCCCGAGACCCAATAAAAAATCGCCCGCCCCCATGCCGATCGTTGCCGCCACTGCCAAACCGACCCCCTTTTCTAAAATAAAATTTTTCCCTCCAGAAAAATTTTTAATTGTCACCAAAAGGATACCCACAATCAAAACCAAAATTAAAATATACTGCTGCCAAGATACGTCCTCGTTCAAAAATAAACTCGTCAAAATCAAAACGGCTGGAATCTCCCCGGCGAAAATCGGCTCCACCACGGAAATCTTACCCACCTTCAAGGTCTTGAAATCCAATAAAGCCGAAGCCAAAATCAACAACCCCACTGCCAAAAGCAAACCCATATCAATCCAATCAAGTTGGCCGATCTCCCTCCACGCGAAAGGCGTTAAAACCAAAGAGCCAAAAGCACAAATATAAAATAGCACAATCCAAGTGGTATTTTCTTGGTTATTTTTAAATAAGAAAAAAGCTATTAATTTTTTACCAAGCGTACCCGACCGCCGAACACTCTTTTGTATCAAAAAATCCCCCAACCCCCAACAAAGCATTGCTATAAAAGCCAATAAAACACCCATAAAAAAATAAAATAAAGGCTCTAGACTAGCAAGCCCACTAGTTAATAATAAAATTTTAAGATGTTCCACAGCTCTTTTTCCAGCTTATCAGATTTCTTGCCATAGCGCCATTCAGATTCTTTCAGGTGTAGGTCAAAGTTCTTTTTAACCCCAT
>JAAZMX010000058.1 GCA_012798565.1 Candidatus Kuenenbacteria bacterium | reverse complement strand
TTTGGGCCAGAGTTGATGGTCGCGGTTGGCCAGAGCAAGTCCGCGAAATTCTGACCGGCGACGATCAACCAACTGGGCAATATGTTTATAGTCCAATTAGCACCCCAGTAAAGGGAAATGTTACTAAAATCAACGGGCATAAGGAGGTGAGTTAACCCATGACGGGAAAAAACAAAAAAGCTGTCGTCCGGTTGGTGACTAGTGCTGCACTTCTCGCTCTCACCACCGCCATCATTTATGTATGGCATCTGGATCGGCAGACAGACGGGCTCGAAAAAATGATCGCTTGACTATCTCCTGGCCCCGAATCTATTAGCGGCACTAGCCTTTTGGTGCCGCTTTTTATTTGCTTTTTATTACAAAAGATAATAACATAAAAGTAAATCCTAAATTCAAATTTCCAACCAAGCCCAAAGTTCAAAGCCCTAATAAATTATTTTTTGGGTTTTAGACTTTGGATTTTGTTTGGCCTTAGGATTTTGGATTTTATAATTATTAAAACATGTTCAAACTCTCAAAACAATCAAAAAAGTCTTCCGCCCGCTTTGGTATCCTCACAACGCCTCATGGCGAGATTGAGACGCCTTTTTTTATGCCGATTGCCACCAAGGGCTCGGTCAAGGCACTCGCCACAGAAGATTTAAAAAACCTTGGCGCTGATATTGTTCTCGCCAACACTTACCATCTTTATCTCCAGCCCGGTCTGGAAGTTTTGAAAAAATTTGGCGGCCTGCATAAATTTATGGGCTGGAACGGGCCGATTCTGACTGACAGCGGGGGATATCAAGTATTTTCACTGGGCAACAAGTTTAACCAATCCCGCTCCACTGTCATTCCCGATCTAATCGGGAATCCAGAAAAAAGTAAAAGCAAAAAAGAACTGGATCCCCGGGTCTCCCTCGCAGAACTCAATTCGAGGTCGCCCGAGGATGACAGTGTTTTGAATTCTCTCGTTAAAATTAATCATAACGGCGTGGAATTCCGCTCGTTTCTTGACGGCTCCAAACACTTATTTACCCCAGAGAAGGTTCAAAAAATCCAGGATATTATCGGTTCGGATATCAAGATGGTTTTGGATGTTTGTTCCCCGCACCCTTGCTCCAAGAAACAAGCCGAAGTTGATTTGATGTTGACCCATGAGTGGGCCCAAAGGGCCTTGGAATATCACAAAAAACACCGGCCGCGCAAAAACAATAGAGCAACGAAACAAGGGAACAATTTATTATTTGGCATTGTTCAAGGCTCCACCTATAAAGATCTGAGAATCAAATCCGCCAAATTTTTGTCCGCCCTTGATTTTGATGGCTTAGCCATCGGTGGTTTGGCCGTGGGCGAGGAGAATAAAAAAATGTACCAGGTTTTGGATTATACTATTCCTGAATTACCCGCTGATAAACCGCGCTATCTCATGGGCGTGGGCAAACCGGAAAATATTATTGAAGCAGTCAAGAGGGGAGTGGATATGTTTGACTGCGTCATCCCCACGCGCGAGGCCAGACATGGGAGATTGTATATATTCAAAAATCAAAACTCAACCAGCAAGACACAAAAATTGAGGGGCAACTTTTACAATGTTATAAATATTCTCAATTCAAAATACAAAAAATACCCCCAGCCTCTGGATAAAAATTGCGCTTGTGAACTGTGTCAAAATTATAGCGCCGGTTATCTGCATCATCTGTTCAAAGCCAGCGAGCCTTTGGCCTTGCGTTTGGCCACCTTGCACAATGTCAATTTTTATCTTAAGATGATGAAATCAATTAGAAATAATATAAAAACCAATAGATTATAACTCCAAACTGGAGGGTAAGGCCATGGAAAATTTAACAAGCGAGGGTATTTGGTTTTGGTACATAACTATTATAGTCTCCCTTTTACTTTTTAGCGGTTTAGTCGTCCCTGCCATTTTACCTGATGGACTGGCTATAAAATTAGCTAAAATAACCCGGAAGACTATTTTGGCCGTCATCGGAGTGGCAGTTGTTTTGGGTTTAGGCATCGGGCTATATTTTGCCTTATTGAATCTCAATATAACCCTCACAACCATACCACGCTAAAAACAAAGGCGAGTCCCACAATGGGCCTCGCCTTAATATTTTACTCAATCATGCCCAGTATTTCTTTGTACTGGTTAGACTCAACCCCCTTCGTTTTTTTGTGTACAAAGGCCAAAACCAAATCCTTGTCTATCATGACTTTTCCATGTTTTCTTTCGTATAAAGCCAGCGCAGCAACTTTACTGGCATTACTGGCGAAGAGACACAGGCATTTATTACGTCGCCTCCTCGCTCCCAGTAAGACAACACGGCCATCTGCAAAGGTCGTTATTTTTTGGGGATGTGACTGCCCAAAATGGTTAACGACCGTCTGCCATTTTTTCCCATCAAATTTTGGCACTTCGGGGAAAAACTTTTTTATTATTTCGGCTGCCTTCCCCATTTCTAAAAAGATAGTTCCCATTTGTAATTTCCTTTCCGTCCTATTTCGTTTTTTTATTTTCCCCGGCCAATTATTCTTCCGGTTTGTGTGATTTAATCATATTTATTATCTTTTGTCAATAACAAACAAAGCTAGCATTTGACAAAATCCCATATTTTGGTAGACTTAACTTAATTAACTCGTTTAACTTATTTAACTCAATTAACTTAAACCTATGTCCAAAATTGCAGTCGTCCGCACTGGTGGCAAGCAGTATGTCGTTAAAGCCAAAGATACCATCAAAGCTGAAAAGCTCAACGTTACTGCCGATGATCAGCTTGATTTGGAAGTTCTTCTGACCGCCGAAGAAGACGGTTCTAAGTTGGAAGTCGGCCAGCCAACTCTTGATGCCAAGGCCAAAGCCAGAGTATTGGAGCAAGGCCGTGCCAAAAAGATCCGCGTTGTTCATTACAAGAACAAAACCAGACAGCACAAGGTTTATGGCCATCGTCAGCCGTTTACCAAACTAGAAATTCAGTCAATCTAATTTATCATAACTTAAAAACCGCCCAGACTTACATCAGGACGGTTTTTTTAATTGGTATTTATTTGCTCGCCTCGCTGAAGCTTTAGCGAAGCGGGGAAATTGGAAATTTGGATTTGGAAATTATTACCTAAATTTCCGTCCGATTATCCAAGGCGCTTTGGAGCGTTATCTCGTCGGCATATTCTAGATCCCCGCCCATGGGCAAACCCCGCGACAGGCGGGTTATTTTTATGTGGGGATATTTTTCTTTGATCAGTTTTTTGAGATAAATAATCGTTGATTCGCCTTCCAGCGTCGGATTAAAGCCCATGATCACTTCCTTGATGACACCTTCGGCCAGTCTTTTTCCCAAAGCCGTCACGTTGAGTTTCCCGGCGGTTATGCCTTCCACTGGCGACAAAAGTCCGTTCAAGACATGGTACAAGCCATTATAAATACCGGTTTTTTCCAGATAAGAAATATCCTGCGCCTCTGCCACCAGGCACACCTTGGTCCGATCGCGTTTTGGCTCGCCGCAAATCGCGCAACCGGTCCCATTGCTGTAATCGCCGCACACTGGACAAACCTTGATCTCGTTTTTCAAAGCCGTTAAGTTTTTGCCAAAGGCCGCCAACTGTTCCTGCTTGCTGTTTTTCAATAAATAATAAACTAGCCGTTCAGCTGTTTTCTGGCCAATGCCCGGCAAAGCGGAAAAATTATTTATCAGGTTTTGAACGATTAGTGGATGGTTCATAAAATATTTTCCCCTCCTTGGGGGATGGTAAATAAAACTACATCCCAAACCCTTTTATCTGTCCGCTCATCATCTTCTCGGCCATTAACCGCTGGACTTTCTTTACCGCATCGTTAAATGTTTCCTGCAAAAGTTTTTCCTGTTCTTCTTGCGCCAGCTCCGGATTTAGAGCCACGCTCAAGACTTCTTGATTGCCATTCATGACTATTTTCACGCCTTTATTTTCCGCCTCCACGGTTTCATTGGCGAGCATAGATTGCAGCTCACCGGCTTGTTGTTTGAGCTTGTAGAGATCTTTGATTTGGTTAAACATAAAGAGAATTTTTAATTTTTAATTACTAAATTTTCAATTTCGAAACAATTTTAGAATGGCTAAATTTCGAAATTAAAAAATTGAGTCATTGTTTGAAAATTGAAAATTGAAAATTCTAAAATTGGAGTTCTTCCACCTTTTGCTCCAGATTTTTAAAACTCACCGTCTCCTCGTCAAAAAACAGCGAAATGTTGCCGGTGGGACCATTGCGATGTTTCTGAATCAATATATCGGCGATATGTGGTCGCGAGGTGTCTTTTTTGTAAAGTTCCTCCCGATAAATAAACATCACGACGTCGGCATCTTGCTCGATGCTGCCGCTTTCGCGCAAATCTGACAGCTTGGGTATGGAAAGCGGTCTTGATTCCACACTCCGGGAGAGCTGGGACAAAGCGATCAGGGGCACATTCAGCTCTCTGGCGATGGCTTTCAGGCCGCGGGATATTTCCGAAACTACCTGCACGCGGTTGTCCACATTACTGCTCGCTCCGCCGCGCCCTTCCATCAATTGCAAATAATCCAGAACAATCAATCCGAGCCCGTGTTCCGCCTGCATTCTCCTGGCCTTGGTGCGGATCTCCATCACGTTGGCCATGGGCGTATCATCAATGAAAATTTGCGCTTCTGATAAGGTGCCCATGGCGTGACCGATTTTGGTAAAATCGGATTCCGTGCCATAAGCTTCACGGTCGGACAAATTGCCTGTGCGCAGTTTCCACAAGCTGGTGCCGGCCTGAGCCGAGAGCATCCTGTCAATCAATTGTTCATTGCTCATTTCCAGGGAAAAGATGGCCACCGGTACTCGTTGCTTGACCGCGACCTGTCTGGCAATATCTAGGGCAAAACTGGTTTTACCCACGCTGGGTCTGGCCGCCAAAATTATCAAATCCGATTTTTGCAGACCGGCCAACTTTTTGTCCAAATCAGAGAAGCCAGTTGGCACGCCGCGCATCTTGCCTTTTTCTTTATGCAGATCATCAATTCTGTCAAACGCTTCTGACAGCAAATTTTTGATTGGCACGAATTCCGGCTTGATAAAACCTTGGGAGATGCCAAAGAGTTTACTCTCGGCCTGATCCAAGAGCGCATCTATCTCATCATCCTCACGATAACCCATCTGCTCTATCTCGGCTGCTGTTTCTATCATTTTGCGCAGGGTTGCTTTTTTGCGTACGATTTTGGCGTAATAAACAACATTGGAGGCTGTCGGCACTGAGTTGGTCAGATCGACCAGGTATGTCCTGCCGCCGATTTTTTCCAGTAATTTTTTTTCTTCCAGCTTGGAAGTCAGGCTCAAAATATCAATCGGCTCTTTATTCTCGTAAAGTTCCAGCATGGCATTATAAATGATCTGGTGGGCGTCTTTGTAAAATTCTTCGCCCGTCAGGGCGTCAGCTATTTTGGTAATGGCATTTTTATCAATCAAAAGCGAGCCAAGAACTGATTGTTCGGCCTCTAGATTTTGAGGTGGCATGCGGCCTATGTCTTTCATAATCTACGAATTACAAATTATTTACCAATATACTAATATGAATTTCCAATTTCCAAGATACAATTTCCAAATAAATTCCAAATCTCAAGCACTAAGCGCAAAATAATATTTCAGCACTAATATTAAATATTTGGGATTTGCGATTTATTTGGAACTTGGGAATTGGAACTTGGAGCTTGCCTTATGGTTTCCATCTTACCATTTTCTCGGCCTTTCGGGCAAGCCATTCTTGTTAACATTTTAAACTCATTTTTATCCACAGGTTCATAATTTTGTCTTTTGTCAAATTGGGCTAAAATAAAAGCAGAGCGCCCGCCAAAACCGCCACGGTGAAGGGAGGTGGAAACCGACAATAAAGAAATAGTATTTCCGGAAAATTCAGTAGACTGGCCCTCTTGGGGAAGGAACCCAAAAATCAGGGTTGGAAGACCCCCACTATCATACTCAGAGATACAAAAAAGAAAGCGGGAAGCTCGAAAAAAACAAAAACCAAAAGAAAAATAACGGCCGTCAGAAAGGCGGCCAATAGCTATTCCAGCCCCGGGTTATTAAAACTGGGGCTGATTTTATCATTTTGCTTTACGCCCGTCTTTTGCTACCATTAGACTATATGGATCTGTCGATCATTATCGTTAGTTGGCGGGTCAGAGATTTGTTGCGCCAATGCCTTCGTTCTATCTATCAAAAGACCGCCGGTCTCCAGTTTGAGGTTTTTGTCGTGGATAACAATTCCCTTGATGGCACCATTGAGCTGATCAAGGATGAATTTCCCGATGTTCATCTGATTGTCAACCCGAAGAATTTTGGTTTTGCGAAGGCCAATAATCAGGCCATTAAATTAGCTGCCGGCCGGCACATTCTGTTGCTCAATCCGGACACGGAGTTTTTTGATAATGCCCTTGGCCGCCTCGTTGAGCTAATGGATAAAAGTAAGGAGTGGGGGATAGCCGGTTGTCGGATTTTAAATTCTGACCGCACCCTGCAACCCTCAGTGCGCCGTTTCCCTGGTTGGTTCACTCAAGCTCTGATTTTACTCAAATTGCATCACCTCCCGCCATTTAAAAAATTTCTCCGTCGTTATCTGGCTTCTGATTTCAACTATCAATCAATATCCGAAGTCGAGCAGGTTATGGGCGCTTTTTTTGCCATCCGGCGCGAAACATTGGACATAGTTGGTTTACTAGATGAAAAATATTTTTTTTGGTTTGAGGAAGTTGATTATTGCCGCCGCGCCAAAAACCTCGACTTGAAGGTTATTTACACGCCTGAGCCCGCCATTATCCATCACGGCGCTGGTAGCTTTCGCCAGCTTGATTGGCAAAAACAGATTATTTGGAATCATTCCTTACAGCATTATTTCTGGCTCCATGGCAAGAGATGGCAGTGGTTTATTCTCTGGTTACTGCAACCGCTCAGTATTTTGTTGGCGCTCTTGGCGGATTTGTGGCGACGATAGAATTAAATTCTAAATCCAACCAATCAAGCCCAAAGTCCAAAATAACAATTGATAATTTTTGGCTTTTGGCTTTAGATTTTGTTGGAAATTAGGATTTTGACATTTATATTTTTATTAGAAATTAGTAATTAGAAATTTTAAACATGCTTCTTTTTCGCCGTACAATTTTATTCCTTATTCTACTCGAGTTGCTCTCTCTTGCCTCTTGGCTTTGGCCGACTTTAAATACTATCTGTTTTGGGGTTATTTTAGTAATCATTTTTTTGCTCTCCTTCAAAAATCTGGCCGCCGGCTTATTATTTGCCCTGGGCGAATTAATCATTGGCTCTCATGGTTATCTTTTTTCTCTGAATCTTGGTCAAGGTGCCAGTGTTATTTCTATTCGCTTGGGTATTTTTATTATCGTGCTTTTAGCCTGGGCTCTCCACACCCTTCGCCACGAAGGCTTTGCTGGCTATTGGCACCGACTCAAAAATTTTCAGTTTTTTAAATATTATTTACTCTTAGCTGTTGTCCTGGCCTGGGGATTTTTCTTTGCGCTTCTCCGTGGTAATGATTTTGGCAATATTTTTTTGGATTTCAACAACTGGCTGTTTTTCCTTTATCTTTTACCGCTCCTGAGTGTCAGCCGCCAGGAAGATTTTTGGCCCCAGTTCCGGTCAGTCGCCCTGGGCTGTCTGACTTGGCTCATAGTCAAGACTTTCTTGTTTTTCTACATCTTTTCTCACCAGTTTATCTGGGCCTTGCCCGAATTTTACCGTTGGATACGTGATACCCGGGTTGGAGAGATTACTCAATTCAAAGGCAATTTTTACCGTGTTTTTCTGCAGTCGCAAATTTACTGCCTGCTCGCTTTTTTTGTTTTCTTGCCGCGCGTTAAAAAAATTTTTTTTCAATATTATTCCCTCGTTCTAGTTGGTTGTTTGAGTGTAGTGTTTGTCAGTTTTTCTCGTTCTTTTTGGGCCGGCTTTGTCCTCGGACTATTCATCTCAGTTTGTCTGTTGGTTTTTAGTCTGCGTTTTTTGGTCGCTGATTTCAGGGCTGGCGTCAAGAAGTTTTGGGCTTATTTGCTCAATCTAGTGATCATTTGTTTTGCTTCTTTTGTTTTAATTTTTACAATCGCCTATGCGCCGCCCAAGGCTGATACCGATTTGGTTGCCAGCCTGGGTCAGCGGGCTACGGAGATGGAGGCCGCCGGCTCCTCCCGGCTTAATATGTTAAAGCCCCTGCTTCTGGCTATAGTTGATCATCCGGTTATTGGATCTGGCTTTGGCACTACAGTCACTTACCAGAGCTCTGATCCGCGTGTTGTTCCGGCCACGGCCGGCGGTAGCGGCGAATATACCACTTACGCTTTTGAGTGGGGATATCTGGATTTGCTATTAAAAATAGGTTTGGCTGGACTATTTATCTACCTTTTACTAATATATAAATTATTGCATGTCGCCTGGGCGCAAACTAATTTTGAATCTTTAATTTTAAATTTTAAAATAAATCCTAATTTTCAAATTCCTGTCTCGCCGGCAGGCGGGCAAAATTCAAAATTTGAAATTCAAAATTTATCTTTGGGCCTTATTCTCGCCCTGCTTGCCCTGCTCGCCGTCAACATCTTCACCCCCTATCTTAATCATCCGCTGGGTATCGGGTTTATTCTCGTAGTTTCTGTTTGGCTGAATTATGATAAAAAAATAATTATTCCTTAATTTTGATTTTTGATTTTTTAATTTTAATTTTTTATGGTCTCCGTTTGCCTTGTCACCTACAATTCCATGAAATACCTGCCCTATTTTTTGGACAGTATTTTTCATCAAACCTATTGGCAGGAAGCTGGTGAATCGCCCGACATTTTTGTCGTTGACAATGCCTCGAGCGACAAGACCGTCAGTTATATCAAAGATAATTTTCCTACTGTTCACCTCCTGCGCAACATAAATAACATTGGTTTGCCGCGCGCCTGGAATCAGGCCATCAAGATGACTCGCGGCGATTATATCTTGATCATGAATCCAGATTTGATTCTGGCGGATAATTTTCTGTCTCTCTTAGCCAAAGAGCTGGATGCTGATCACAATCTCGCCACCGTTGGTGGCAAATTATACCGCCTGGATTTTGAAAGTGAAGGTGATTTTTTGGTCAGCCCTCTGAAAACAAGCATTCTTGATTCTTGCGGGTTGCTGGCTTTCAAAAACCGCCGTTTTATTGATCGGGGAGCGGGCGAGGTTGACCGCGGACAGTATGACGCCAGAGAAGAAGTTTTTGGTCTGAGCGGCGCCTGCCTTTTGCTGCGCCGCTCGGCTTTGGAACAAATCAAATTTGGCGAGGAATATTTTGACGAAAACTTCTTTATGTATCAGGAAGATATCGATCTCGCCTGGCGCCTGCGTCTCGCCGGCTTTGACGCTCTGTATCAGCCACTGGCTCACGGCTGGCATCACCGGCGCGCCCGTTCCGGCCAAAATAACCACTTGGCTACCATTCGCTATCGCCGTTCCAAGGAAGATCTGGTCAATTTTCATTCCTACAAAAATCATCTGCTGCTCCTTTGCAAAAATGAGCTCTTGGCCAATTTCTGGCGTGATTTTCCCTATATTTTCTGGTATGAGTTGAAAAAATTTCTCTATGTGCTAATATTTGAAGTCGGCCATTTTTTCCGCAGCTGGCGCTTTATCTTTAAAAACAGAAAAAATTTGCGGCAGAAAAGGGGAGTGAATATGCGGCTGAAGAAAGTTCGGGCGGAGGAGATGAGAAGGTGGTTTCAGTAAATCAAGTAAATTAAGCAAGTTAAGTAAATCAAGCATGGAAATTAATAATTTCAAACAAATTTTAGCTTGGCAGAAAGCTCACCAATTAACACTGATTGTCTATAAGGCCGTTGGTCATCTACCTGATTATGAAAAATATAATCTAATAAGCCAAATGATTCGGGCGGCTGTTTCCGTTGGAGCTAATATTGTGGAGGGTTTTGCCAGGCTAGGACTGTCCGATAGCTTAAGATTCTACAATATAGCCGAAGCCTCATTGGAAGAATTGAAGTATCACACCTTATTATGTTTTGATCGTGGATACTTTAACCAACAGCAATATCAATATCTTTCTGTACTTGAAGATGAAGTTGGTAGGGTTCTAAAGGGTTGGATAAAATCACAAATCAAAAACAAAAAAGATTTTACTTAACTCGCTTAATTTACTTAACTCGCTTATCCATGAAATTAAGCATTGTAGTTTTAAATTACAAAACGCGTAACCTGCTCAAGTACTTTCTCAAGGGAGTGCTTGCTTTTAAATTTCCTTGGCTTTGGGAGATTATCGTGGTGGACAATGCTTCTGGCGACGGCACCGAGCGGATGATCAAAAATGATTTTCCCGTGGTCAAATTTGTCCAGAGTCCCAAAAATGTCGGCATGGGCTGGGGTAATAATTTGGGCATTGAAAATTCCCTGGGCGAATATATTTTTATTGCCAATCCCGATATCACCTTGAATCAGGCAGCCATTGTTGAATTGGTAAATTTTATAGATCATCAAACTACTGCTGGCCTAGTCGGCCCGCTGATCAAAAGTCCTGATGGCGCCCGTCAGGAAACCTGTTACCGCTGGCCGCGGTTTTCTACTTTTCTTTATCGGCGCACCGGCCTTGGCGAGACAAAAAGGGGCCAAAAACATCTGGATCATTTTCTTTATCGCGACACTGATTTGAGTCAGCCACAAACGGTTGATTGGGTCTTGGGCGGTTGTTTTTTGGCCCGGCGTTCCGCCCTTGAGGCAATTGGCTTGTTTGACCGTCGTTTTTTTCTTTTTCTCGAAGACACCGATCTCTGCCGCCGCATGTGGCAGCATAAATTTTCCGTTTGGTATTATCCGCTAGCCAGCGTGATTCACCTGCCGCATCGTCTGTCTGCCGGCAACCGTAACCTAAAGGATATTTTTTCCAAAATGACCTGGGTTCACATCGTCTCCTGGTTTAAATATTTTTGGAAATGGCGGAAAGCTATGAATTACTAACCAGATACAAATATTTTAGACCAAGGATTAAGAAAGTTGCCAAAAATTAATTTTGTGTTAGAATAAATCCAGTATAAAATTTAATTTTTCTCTGGGCGGAGCGGTAGTTCAGCTGGTTAGAATGCTGCCCTGTCACGGCAGAGGTCGCGGGTTCGAGTCCCGTCCGCTCCGCTTAGAGAACAATATTAAAGGCCGTTCATTGTGAGCGGCTTTTAAAATTAATAAACACAGTAGCGGAAGCGAGCCAACCGCTTGGCTCGCGCCGGGACGAGAACGCCGGAGCGCTGTTTGGCGAGCTAGTGAGCGAGCCGAACCCCGCCCGATGCTGCAGGCTATGGCGGGCAGGCGCGAGGCGGTGGCCAGACCGAGAAGGCGGAAGCCGACAAGAGTCAAGGCCGAGTCCCGTCCGCTCCGCTTAGGGAACAATATTAAGGGTCGCTCATTGTGAGCGGCTTTTGTTATTTATATCGTTTTGTTGTATAATAAAATCATAAGTTATAATTTACTTAACTCGCTCGCCTCGCTTCCGCGCTAGCGAAGCGGGCTTAATTCACTTTTTATGAAAAAAAATATCCTATTCTTGTTACTGTCCCTTTTTATTTTTTCGTACTTGTTTATATTAACCACGCCAGTAGCCTGGGCAGTGCAGTGTAGTTGCTATTGTGGCAATAGCACGACTCCTAGTACCACTATTAATAGTGATAACCCTGATGTCGATTGTGGACTTCACTGTAATGGCCTGTCCGGAGGACCGGCTATGAACCCAGCTAAACCGTGCAGCGGCAATGTAATAAGCCAAACAACAGGTGGCTCCAGCGGTCAAGTTGTCCTTAAAGATCCTTTAAATTTACCGGGTGGTGATCCTCAAGTATTTTGGGCCAGAATTATTGGTGGTCTTTTGGCTTTTGTCGGCGTTGGCGCTTTGGTCACTTTTATTTATGCCGGTTTTATGTTTTTGACTTCTTCTGGTAATCCAGAACAGGTGAAAAAAGCCAAGGATACTATGGTTTATGCCGTCTTGGGCGTAGCTGTTTCTATGGGTGCCTATGTGATTCTCGGCTTTATATTTGATACACTTCAAGGTTCGGTAGGGCAAAGATAATTTTAAACAAAGAAAAAAGCGCTGACAATTTTTTTGTCAACGCTTTTTTAGTTTTTTCTCCTTATTTTTACGGAATTCTTATTGTATTTGTTTTCGGATTATATCCTCCAGCTGGCGGTTTTCCGTCTTGCTGGACGATCTCAAACCACATGGCTGGCTGATAGATCGTTAGCTCGGGGCCCCGTAGCGCCCTGGTATAGAAGTCCTCGCCAGACTGGAAGTGTATGAGCACGTCCCGCCCAGATTGGTTTTCTACTCTCAGCTTCATCCCGCTACTATCAGGGCGGAAGGTAGCCAAAACCTTGACCGGTTTCAGTGAATCGGCGTGGGCCTGATCCAGCCGCCACTGCTCTTTCAGTTCCGCGGCTTGTTTCCGGGTTTCAATGTCTTCCGGAGCCATTATTTCTATCTTCCGGAAAACTATCCACACGTCACCGCCGAGATACTCACCCTCAGAGTTTTTGCCGACAACACGTATCATCACTTCGCCGCCACCTCTTGGTTGCACTGGCTCAGCGCCGTGGTCGTACACCTTTACCAATTCGCCGGCTTTAAAGGCAATCTTGGGACTCGATACCGTGAAAGACGTATCAGCCCGATTAAAAACATATCCAGTGGCCGGTTCCTTAATTTTTGCGAAAGACATCTTCGCATTCCCTTCCTCAATGGTGCTCTGGCGATCATGTTCTGCGTTCCAAGTTTTGATTTTGGACGCATACTTACGAGGAAGAACCACATCCCAGTGTGTATAAACCAACCCAGCAACACCGAGGAAATAGCAGGTAATCATAATCGTCGCCGCAGCATTTCCAGTCTTCCCCGTAAACCACCCATACATTAACAACATTAGAAGTGATAGAGTGATTACTCCGGGTACAATTGGGTGGTTAAGGTAAAAGTTGTCTCTCCATGACATTAGGATTAGTTGTAAACCAACCCACATTGTCATAGAGATTAGGAACTTGGTTGTCGCCCGGCTTGTAAAGGGTGTTGATATCCGGAAGAGTGTGAAAATCGAATTCACAAAATTTCGTATCCCATCGCCGATTACAATCAACACCGTCAGGAATCCGCCGAACAGCGCATAGGCCAAGATCAGGGCCCCTATATTGTGTCTGACGAGCCCGAAGACCGTCAGCACTAGAAACCCGGCCGCGATCCAGAAGAAGCAAAATAGGCAGAACCGGATCACGTGCCACAACCAGGTGAAAAATCTACCTAACCAGGCGGGGAAGTGCCGCCGTCTGGCGATCCATGCACAGACTTGTCCCAGAGCAGCGAATAGATTGTTCACGCCGGTCTGGAAATTGCTGGAGGCAAAATAGAGAATGCCTACCAATACAAGTGCAACACTCGCGAAGATCCAAAACATGGCATTCTCCTTAAGATTTATTTTCGTTCATTTTTTCTGCTTTCGCCCGGATCTTTGCAGTCCAGGTGACAAAGCCACTTTTTTCGAGGTTAGTATCTAGCTGGTCGTTTTTTTCTTTGATAGCCTGGCCAGCAGCTTTGGCCCCTGTTTCGATTCCTTCGCCGGCAGTCTTGGCGCCAGTCGCAATGCCCTCGCCAGCCTTTTTCAAGCCTGTTTTAAAGGCCTCAACCAAGCTGAAGAGATTTTTCTGCAGGGGTGTCTGAGGCCGATTGAAACGGTAGGAATTGATCAAAGCCCGAAACGCATTGTAGGTCTGGCAAGTCGCAAACTCTTTTACGATCGCCCTTCTTTCTTCCTGATCGGTTTCAGTCGCTATCGCTAGAATATAACTTGTGTAGACGGCTGGCTCTTCTTCGTCCAGTCTGTTGACATATTCTAAATAGCGCTCCTTTTCTTCACCCGGTTCAAGGGTGGCACGAACAGCTCTTCTGTGCAGTTGTTCATCGCCAAACCCCTCGCCCTTTACAGCGTCAACAAGTATTTCACCTGCCTCTTTAATTTTACCTTCTCGTGCTTTTCCTATAGCTTGGGCCATCTTGGCTTTCGCCTGGTCAGCTTCGGCTATAGAAAATAAATGTAGTCCGATCTGGACCACATCAAGGATTTTTTCAACATTGCTTCCCATTTTAATGCTCCCTATTTTTCAACAAAAAGTTTTTCGGTTCACAGCCGTCGATGGAGAAAGCGACCCACTGCCAAGCCCTTGTCGTGTAAAGAACCACGGTTTTGAGCTTATCAACAGACAAAGTGTGAAATGTCTGTTCGGTAGAGCGCGTGTCGCCATCTTTGATGGATAAATTGGTTTGTGACGCGATAGTCACCGTTCCCTTAATGCCATTATCATCGAGAAAAGTTTTCAAAGTCGTTTGGAAACCGCCGTCGGCAGTTTTCTGACAGACCTCGTTCTTCTCGTTGGCACCAGGGATTAACACCTGTAGTTTATTCGGCTTCGGTTCCTTTTTCTTTTTGTAAGTGACCGACTCACCAAGCGGCGTTCCTTCCACCTTGCAGAAAAAGGTCTGTCCGTCCGACAACGGTTTGATATTTTTGGTCAAATCACCGCCATCGGTCGTAGCCAGCCGAAGAATGTTATTGGTATCGCAGGCAGCCCCGTCTACTTCAAAAGGGCCAGAAGAGCTGATGGTAATTTCCGACCTCACTCCAGCATTATTTTTTAATGCAGTTGCGAAGTGAGCGGTAAAACATCCAGCCTCATCAAGCTCATCCACGAGTCCACCTTTGGCCTTCGGGATATTCACCCGAAAGACTTCCGGTTTTTCTTCTTCCTTTTTCTTGTAGATGAAGGAAAAAGTTTGGTCCGAATCGCTCAGTCTGATGATAAAAGAAACTTCGTCAGAAAGAGGTTTCAGGTTCACGCCCAGCAAGCCGTTGATAGTGTGGAGAACAATCGGGGTTGGGCCGTTAGACCGGTTTCCGTTTGCCTCAAAGGAACCGGAGGCCACGATGGAAAACCAATCATTTACGCCCTTACCTTTTTGCTCCGTTGCTACTTGGATCAGGATATTACCATCCGCATTTAACTCGTTGGCGACCCCGTTTTTCATTCCCGGTATTTCAACAGTAAGTTTGTCAGCCTTTTTCACCTTTTTCTTGAAAGTGATTTTGGCGGTCTTGCTTCTGCCCGGGAGCGAAAAGACAAATACCTGTTCATCTGATTTCGGGAAAAGTTGTAGGACAACATTCCCCTCATCGGCAGTGAACAGTTGCGGCGTAGTGACGTTATCCATGCGTGCGAAAATAGGTGCGTCGACATCGAACAACTGAGACGAAACATTGAAATCGGATCTCATCCCATTGCCGTTATACGCGGTGATTACGTTCAAGAAAAATGAACCATCAGGTCCAAGTTCCTCAACGGTATCACCAGGCAGACCAGGAATAGAAACCGTGATTTCATTGGCAATCCGTTTTTCCACCCCGGGGATTTCAATAGCTTCCCGGAACGGAATTGTATTACCTTTCTGGTCGTTGATCTCGACCTCAACATCCAAGAGGCGGACTCCATCGGCCGGCATTTTGTACAGGAAAGAGATTACACCATCTTTGTTGGTTTTTCTTCCTGCCAATTCTTCATTACCTGCCACGAGAATGCGTTTTACTTCTTTGTAGGATACGAACTTGCCGCCGCGGAAAAGTTGCACGATGATCTTGAAATGTAACTCATCGCCAACTCTTACCACGTTTCCACGGGAGATTTTCGGCGTTATTTCGCCCAGGGTCTCCGCCCCCCTTACTGCCAGCTTTTCCAGCCTTGCAATAAAGTCCCTAAAGATAGCGGGGAGTTTATCAAAGCCAGATGGCCTTTTAGGAATGTTCATCACGCCCTCCGTTATCTTAGGTAAATGATTATCCACAGCAGCATTAGTGTAACAAACGCTACCGTGAACAGTGAGTTGAAGCCGAAAAATTTACAGCCTTCGTGGTTTTTCACGTAGTTAATTCGCGCTGAAATCATGGCAACTAGCCAAGCTAGCGTTGCGAATCGGTCGTTATCAAATACAAACAAAATAATTAGACCGATACCGATTATGACGAATACCCATGGCGCTATGTTCAAGGTTTTTTCTGCCTTAGGTTCGGTTTCTTCTGCGGTACTAGCAGATGTTAGTTCGGTATCAGTAGAAAACCTCTCCCGCATCGCCCGGATTCTTTCCGCACGCGCTTTTTTTCTCCGCGCGCGTACGATCAGCCAGATAGTCAAACTGATTACTCCGGCTAGGCATCCGATTGCGATCCACACAAACCACGCCCTTTGGTAAAGCGGCACGGCCGGTGGCTGTTTTTTGTTTCCAGTCGCCGTCGCCTTGGCCGTAGAGTCAGCCTTGGTTCCGGTCACCTTGGCAGTATCGCCAACCGCTGGCGCAATGCCAGTTGAGTCGGTGATGACAACCCCGTGATCCGATGGGATCGGCGCGCCGCCTTGCTTCTTGTCACCGCCAAAAAAATTAATGGCGGTCAAGGCGCCGAGCACCAGCACGGCGAGGACGATCAGTCCGATCGCCCACCAAAAAAGTTTTTTCATAACAGCTCCTTTCCCCATTGGGGATTTTTTTGTTTTATATTACTTTGTGAATTAATTTTTAAATCAAAATATATAAAATAAAAATATATAAATCCCAGAATAGTTTGAGGGTTAGGAACTTACCCGCCCGCTTTGACTCGAGTCAAATCGAGGCAAGCCGAGGCGGGATTAATTGATATTATTTTGTTAAAGTATTTTTTCTTTTTGTGTTAGCTCTTATTGAGCTCGTAGATAGGGCATATTCCATCTATGAACCCACTAATATTTTTTTGTCATCCCTGCCCGCCGGCAGGCAGGCTCGGGCGAGGAGTTACTGCGACGAGACCCGGGGATCCATACCTTGTTATTTTAATAATTTTTTTGTCTGGATTCCCGATCAGGTCGGGAATGACAATTTAAAACTAAAATACCCCAAATTCATCGCTTGAATTAGGGGTAGACTGGGTAAGTCGGGAAAAATAGTAAAGCCATTGCGGGCGAAAAATAAAAATATAATTCTTCCGCCGTGGCTATTATTCTTCCGAACTAGGCAAATTTGCAGTTTACCCCTAGTTCAAAAGGTGAAGTTATTCAGTTTTCTTAGAAAAACGCTTATTTAGTAATCATATTACCATAACATAATTATAAATACTTGTCAAGCGTAATAGGCAAAAAATAGCTATTTTAGGCTAATATTTGAGGTAAAAAAGAGCCTGGAACTATTTCAGTCCAGGCTTGGCTCAGGTTAGGAACCTTTATCGCCACTCTGATTTTTGACAACCAGAGTGGCTTTGATTTTTTAGTTTTTGTTCTCACTGGCCGCGATAGGAAACACGGCTTCAAGGTCTGTCTCTTCCGGCGGCTCATCTGGACTCTTAATCCTGCCAGTGGTGGAGTTGAATTTTTTGAGCTCGACCCCACTTGGCATTGTCCAGTCTGGGAATTGTAACTGCCCCGCGACCCTTTTAATAAACTCGGCCGCGATAGGCATCGCCGCGCTACTGCCAGTGCCATTGCGGAGGGGCCTATTATCATCGTAGCCGACCCAGACGGCCACGACGATCTCGGGAGTGAAAACGACAAACCAACAATCCCGAGAATCGTTGGTCGTGCCGGTCTTGCCAGCGGCCGGAAATTGAAACCCGACTCGGCCGAAAAATCCAGCCCCTGTTCCACCAGGGCGAAGCGGATTCCGGAACATTGAGGTCACGATGTATGCCTCTTGTTCTGAAATTGCCCGGTGTGACCTGGTCGAGTCATCCGGTACCTCTTGGCCATTGATCTTTTGGATCAACTTAGGCGGGTGGTACATTCCGCCATTGGCCAAGGCCGCATAGGCGTAGGCCATCTCCAGCAGAGTGGCTTCAAACGCGCCAATCGCCACCGATGGGTATGGCTTCCACAGTGACTTAATTCCAAATAGGCGCGATAGCACCACGATTGAATCTGGCCCGGCGTTGCCCACGGCGTTGAGTGTGTCAGCATCGGTAACATCACCGAGGGCAGTCATAATCGCCACGCCGTTTAAACTCTGGCGTAGGGCATCACTCATGGTTAGCCATCCACGATACTTGTCGCCATAGTTGGACGGGTTCCATGTCTTGCTTCCAGCTGGCATCAGAATAGTCAGTGGCCGGTCGCAGAAGAGCGTGTTCGGCAAAAAACCCCGCCTTATACCATAGGTATAGGTAAAAATTTTTGCCGTAGAACCTGGTTGCTGTGGTTGGATGGCTCGGTTAAACCCAAAACCGTATGCCATATCTAATGAACCAGTCATGGCTAAGAGCTTACCAGTTCGTGGGTCAAT